>JAIQFT010000050.1 GCA_020073185.1 Terriglobia bacterium | reverse complement strand
GCTCTTCCTGCGCCTCGCCGAGCAAGCCGTAGCGGTGGGACCAGCGCCGTACAAGTCGATGGTGAAGGGCTTCGCTAAGGCGACGACGGCCAACCACAACCTATAGGGGCTACCTGAGTGAAGTAGATACCCCATTTTCCTAAATTGTCACTGCGGCGGTGCGTTGTCGTGACTTGGCTTCGGCGCCTTCGGGCTGAACTTGCCCTTCCTCTCCGCGTCGTACTCCTTCGGCACCGGCGGAAGCTTCGCCGCTTCGCCCTTCAGTTGATGCGCGTCTCGCAGCACGATCTCCGCGTGCCCGCGCCAGATCGTGATCCTGCCCCAAATCTCGATCATCTTCCCCTCCAGCTCGCGCACGTCGCCCACATCTTTCAGGTTGGAAGGGAAGACCACGACCGTGAACGGACAGTCCTGGTATTTTTCGCAGAAATTCAGGAAGAAGGTTCCAGCCTTGCTCTGCGCCACCTTCACCACCTTGCCGGTGACGCACGCCTGGTCGCCGATCCGCTTCTCCGCTTCTTCCATCGGAATACACTTCGCCGCCGCCGTGCTCGACCACAACACCGTCGAGACGAGCAGGATGGCGAAAGTTTTCACGGGAATCCTTGCACCGTTCGCCTGAAGCCTGGAGCCTGCATCCGCAGTACGCGCTCCTGTTGCGCGTGCCGCGGATGCACAACCGCGCCCCCGGTAGGATTATTTGCCGAAAGAAGAAACCGCGGCGGTCTCGTCGTCCTTAATGTCGAACACGGTGTACAGCTTCGTGATCTGCAGCAGGTCGTGCACCTTCTTGGTCAGGTTGAGCAACTTCAGGTCGCCGCCTCCGTTGCGCACCGTGGTGAAGGCGCTGACCAACTCCCCGATTCCCGAGCTGTCGATGTAGGTCACGTCGCCCAGGTTGAGCAGGATCTTTTTGTTGCCACGGCCGAGCAGCTCGCGCACCAAGTCGCGTAGCACCACGCTGCCTTCGCCCAGGGTGATGCGCCCGCTCAGGTCAACAATCGTGACCCCATCTACCTGTCGCGTGTTGGATTTCATTGTCACTTGCTTGCCTCCTTGCCCTCGGCACCCTGGCCGTGGACGTTCTTGATCATGGTTATCTCGGTTCCCGGTTCCAGGTTACGGATGCGCACCTCGTCCATAAAAGCCCGGATCAGGAAAATCCCGCGTCCTGATTGCTTCAACAAATTCTCCGGCGTCAGCGGATCGGGAATATTTTCCGGCTTGAGCCCCAAGCCCTCGTCGGTGACGGTAATCACCAGCTTCCCGCCGGTGTTCTCCAATCCCACCGTCACTTTCTTGTCCGGATCATACGCGTTGCCATGCAGCACCGCGTTTACCGCCGCTTCCCGTACTGCCATGGAAATTCGATTGACGTCCTCGTCCTCAAATCCGAGTTTCGTCGCCATCTTGGTGGCGATCTCCTCGGCCTGGTTCACGCTCTCCAGGGTCGAGTCCATCCTGTAGGAAACCCGCATGGCGGTCATACCTGACATAGTCTCGGGACTACCCCTGGATTGCCGCCACTCAGCTCTGGGCCCGCGGCGGCTCTCTCCCGCAGAGCGGGTAGTTTGCCTTTGCTCACGAGGATTGTCAACGCGTACTGTTTTGGGCGTACGGTTTTGAGCCCGAGTCCACGCCTTTCCCAAATTCGTTCCCGTAGCCCCGGATGATATTTCATGCACACCACTGTGGATTCGCGAGCGTCACTTCAGTATTCTCACTTTAGCACCATAGACACGTGAACCGCGGCATCAGGTGAGACCCTCTTGCCCGAAGCCTGCAGCCTGGAGCCCGCTTACGTCCACCTTCGCCCTAACCGAGTTGCTGAAGGCGCCGGTCGTTGACTCCTCCGGCGTTGTCGCCGGACGTGTCCGCGAGGTCGCCCTCTGCCCCCAGGACGATCCCATCCGCATCTCTGCCCTGGTTGTCCGTGCTCGCTCCGGCGTGGATCATCTCCTCGCGCTCGCCGAAGTAGAATCCATCAACGCCGCGGTCAGGGTACGTTCCAAGGCCGGCGACTGGCCCGCCTTGTCCAGTACCGAAGGTCTGCTGCTGCTCGAGCGCGACCTGCTCGATCAGCAGATCATCGACGTCCACGGCCGCAAGGTTGTCCGCGTCAACGACGTGGACCTCCAGCAGGATCTCAGCAATCACCAGCTGGCCCTCAAGCTTGCCGCCGTCGATGTCGGCGCCCGCGGCGCCGTCCGCCGCCTGCTCAAAGGATTGGTTCCCGGCGCCGCTCTCCGCGGGCTATTGCGGAAAATCCCGGAGAGGATGATTCCCTGGGAATTCGTTGATCTCATCGAGACCGACCCCGCGCGCCGCGTCAAGCTGAAGATTTCGCACGACCGCCTTGCCAAGCTTCACCCCGCCGACATCGCGGATATCGTCGAAGAACTCGCGCCTGCCGAGCGTGAAGCTGTCTTCGAGACCCTCGACGAGGAAGTCGCCGCCGAGGCCTTGGAAGAGATCCAGCCCAAGCTGCAGCGCTCCATCGTGGAGTCGCTCGACTCCGACCGCGCCGCCGACATCGTCGAGGAAATGGACCCGGACGCTGCCGCCGACCTGCTCGGCGACCTCTCCGAGAAGCGGTCGCAGGAAATCCTGGAGGAGATGGAACCCGAGCAGCGTGAGGAAGTCAGCGAACTGCTCGAGTTCAAGGAAGACACCGCCGCCGGCCGCATGACCACCGAGTACCTGGCGCTGCCCAGCTCCGCTACGGTCGCCGACGCCATCGACCACCTGCGCAAATTCGAAGGCGGCATCGAGAGCTTGAGCACCATCTACCTGATCGATAAGGACGGCAAGCTCGTCGGTGCCGTGCCCCTCTCCAAGCTCGTGCTCGCCTCCCAAGACACGCCGCTGATCTCCCTCACCACCGATCCGCTCATCTCCTGCCACGCCGGCTGCACCGAAAAAGACGTCGCCGAGCTCTTCGACAAATACAACCTCCTCACCCTTCCCGTCGTGGACACCGAAGGCCTACTCACCGGCGTCATCACCGCCGACGACGTCATCTCCATCCTCCGCGCCAAGGTGAAGTAGTGATTCGGTTCCATCCTCCCCGCCAGAGTGAAGTAGTCGTTCGGTCTTTCGGCTACTCGTCTCTCGGCAGCTCCGCGATTGAAGTCCCGCAGGGACGCCAGAATCCAGCCCGGCACGTCAGCGCCGGGAACAAGGACAGAGTACGGCTCGAGTCCCGCAGGGACGGCGGAACCGGTCCCGGGGTTCTTTCCCCATCTCTCCGTTGGTCCGGTTAATCCCCGGCATGTAGGGCAAGGTTTCTTACCTGCTCCCTGCGCGTCCTCAGCGGTTAATTGTCTCTGGTTCCAATCGAAGCGGCTGATAGACTGATCGACCGCACACCGGCTGAGCGGCAGACCATGTCCAACATCACCCACCTCGAATGTTCCAAATGCTTCGAACACCTCTCCGCCGATCAACCCCGCACCATCTGCCCGCGTGACGGCGGCTCGCTGTACGTCCGTTACGATCTCAACGCAATCGGCAAAACCTTCACCCGCGAATCCCTCGCCGCGCGCCCAGCCACCATGTGGCGCTACGCCGAAGCTCTCCCCGACGCTCCTCCCGTCACCCTCGGCGAAGGCTTCACGCCCATGCTGCCCAGCCGCCAAATGCCGAACGTCTTCATCAAGGACGAAGGCATCAATCCCACCGGATCGTTCAAAGCCCGCGGCATGTCGGCCGCCGTCACCATGGCGCGCGCCTACGGCCTGAAGAAACTTGCCGCACCCTCCGCCGGAAACGCGGCCAGCGCGCTTGCGGCCTACTCGGCTGCCGCCGGCATCGAAGCCCACATTTTCATGCCCAAAGATGTTCCGCAGGCGAACCTCATCGAGTGCCAGTCCTATGGTGCCCACGTCAATCTGGTTGACGGCCTCATTAGCGACTGCGCGCGCATCATCGCCGAGCGCAAGGAAGAAGAAGGCTGGTTCGACGTTTCCACGCTCAAAGAGCCCTTCCGCGTGGAAGGCAAGAAGACCATGGGCTACGAAATCGCCGAGCAACTTGGCTGGACCCTGCCCGATGCCGTCATCTACCCCACCGGCGGAGGTGTCGGCCTCATCGGCATGTGGAAAGCCTTCGACGAAATGCAGCAGCTCGGATGGCTGAAGACTGGCGCCAAGCGGCCCCGCATGATCGCCGTTCAATCTGCCGGCTGCGCGCCCATCGTCAAAGCCTGGGAAGAACACAAGCCCGTCTCCGAACCCTGGAAAGACGCCACGACCATTGCCGCCGGCTTGCGCGTGCCCAAAGCCTATGCCGATTACATCGTCCTCGACATTTTGAAGAGGAGTGACGGTACCGCCGTTGCCGTCACCGACGACGACATCATGCGCTCATTCCAATCCTGGGCGCGCGACGAAGGCGTTTTCGCCGCTCCCGAAGGCGCTGCCTCCCTGGCCGCCTACAACCTGCTCCGTGCCTCCGGCTTCCTGAAACCGAGCGACACCGTCGTCCTCTACAACACCGGCTCCGGCCTCAAATACATCGACGTCATTGCCTCCTACCTGAAATCCAAATCCTCCTCATCCGCCTCCGCAAAACTCGCCCCGCGCTCTATCGGCGGCATCATTCAGCCTTACTAAACATGGCTGCGGTGTGCACACGCACCCTCGCGTGTGGGTATACTTTTTGAAGTGACATGACCGAACGCCTCTACTACACCGACCCGAATCTCACCGAATTCGAAGGCCGCTTCGTCGCCTTCAGCAACATCACCGAGGAGCGCCCACACCTCGGTATCATTCTGGATCGCACCGCCTTTTATCCCACTTCGGGCGGCCAACTGTTCGATACGGGCTGGCTCAGCGATGCGGACTTTCCCGACGGCCCGAAGCTCCGCATCGTTGAAGTCACCGAGCTACCGAGTGGCGACATCGCACACTGCGTGGAGGTTCCTGAGGGTGGAGTCGGAATTCAGAAGGATGCGGTGATCCGCGGCGTCATCGATCGCCCCCGCCGCCGCGACCACATGCAGCAGCACACCGGTCAGCACCTGCTATCCGCCGTTTTCATCGAGTTGTTCAACGCGCCCACCGTTTCCTTCCACATGGGCGACGAAACCTGCACCATCGACCTGGACGTGAAGGCGTTGTCACCCGAGCAAATCCGCGAAGTGAAGCGCCGCTCCAACCAAATCATCGCCGACGACGTTTTGGTCGAAATCAAGTTTGCCCCCCTCGAGGAAGCGCGCCAGATGGGTGTACGGAAAATTCCGCCCGAGGTGAAAGACAAGCTTCGCCTCATCGAAATTCGCGGTCATGACCTCACCGCCTGCGGCGGCACCCACGTCGGCCGTACCGGAGAGATCGGCGCCATCCTGGTGCGCAAGACCGAAAAGGTGAAGCAGGGCATGCGCGTGGAGTTCGTCTGCGGGGCTCGTGCCATCGCGACCGCGCGCCAGGATTTTGAAACCCTGACCTCCGCCGCCGCGCTGTTTTCCAGCCATCTCTACGATGTCCCCGAGCAAATTCGCAAGATTTTGGACGAATCCAAGTCGGCAGGGAAGCGCGAGCAGAAAACGCTGGCCGAGTTGGCCGAGTTCATGGCGGCGCGGATGGTGGCTGACACGCCCGAAATCAATGGCGTTCGCCTTATCACGCGCACCTTCGCCGATCGCGATCTCGGATTCATCAAGTTGCTCGCGCAGAAACTCGCGCTGCATCCCGGAGTCGTCGCCCTGCTCGCAACGACTGTGCCGCAGCCGTCGTTGGTCTTCGCGCAATCCGCCAGCGGGCGTTTCGACATGGGCGCACTGATGAAAGAATCCATGGCCGCGCTGGGCGGACGCGGCGGCGGTGCGCGCGACCTTGCCCAGGGCGGCCCGCCCGCTGGAAGCGATGTCGCCGGCATGCTCAATTCAATCGCGACGAAGATTACGAATGCTCTTTAACCACGAGTCACCGAGTTCACCGAGGTGCACCGAGACAACGATATGAAAGACTCGGTGTTCTCAGTGTCTCGATGGTGGCGCCGTGCTAGAGTAGGCCTGAAACGCGCATGGATCGCCTGGTCGCCATCAATCTGCTGATTCAGCTTGGCGTCGCTGCCGCCGTCGCCAGCGCGTTGGTGCGTTCGCGCATCTTCAAGGACTTGCTCTTCACCGAGCCGCGCTCGCTCTCGCATACCCTCTACCTGGTTCTCTGGATCGGCACGCCGTTCGCGCTCGGGGTGGTCGTGCGCATCAACGCCTCCAACTTCCTCGCCGCCGATCTTTCGTTTGAAAGTTCCATGCTCACCGGCTTGATCGGCGGGCCGCTGGCCGGCGCACTCGGCGGCATCATGGTGTCGCTGCCCTCGGCGGCGCATCGCGAGTGGCTCAACCTGCCGTTCTGCTTTTTCGCGGGCATCATCGCCGGCAAGATGCGCGAGCTGACCCGGGACACGGAAGACATCTGGTCGTTTTCGCCCTTTATTGACCTGAGCATTTACCGCTGGATCCGCCGCAACCTGCCGCGTCCCAAGGTGGACTGGCAGATCGCGCTCTTCTTCCTCATTCTTGCCTTACGCTTCCTCAAGCTGGAGCTGCACCGCTGGCAACCGCAGCGCATTTTCAGCATGAACAGCGGGAGTTTCTGGATTCTGGTTGCGATCTTCGCGGCGTCGGTCATGTGCATCGCCATCCCGATGAAAATCTGGAACAACACCCGCATGGAGATCAAGCTGGAGGAGCAGCAGCGGGCGCTGTTGCAGGCGCGCATGGAAGCGCTGCAAAACCAGATCAATCCGCACTTCCTGTTCAACACCCTGAATTCGGTTTCGTCGCTGGTGCGCTTCGATCCCGACAAGGCGCGCGATGTTATCGTCAAGCTCGCCAATATCCTGCGACGCCTGCTGCGCAAGGGTGACGCCTTTGTGCAGTTGCGCGAGGAGTTCGAATTCATTGACGACTATCTCGACATCGAGGTCGTGCGCTTCGGGCGCGACAAGCTAACCGTCATCAAGGACCTCGATCCCGCTTCGCTCGATGTCGTCGTGCCCAGCATGCTGCTGCAGCCGCTGGTCGAGAACTCCATCAAGCACGGCTTGGCGCCCAAGATCGAAGGCGGAACCATTTATCTTCGCAGCCGCCTGCGCGACGGCCATGTGATCGTGGAAGTCGAAGACGACGGCGTGGGCATGGGCGCGGCACAGATGTTGGAGCCTCCGACCGGCATCGGGGGCACCGGCATTGGCATCGCCAACGTGGCCGAGCGTTTGAAAGTTCTATACGGCGAATCCGCCAAGATGGTGATTGACAGCGGCTCCGTCGGCGGCACGCTCATCCGCCTGAACTTGCCGCTGCTGCAGTCCTACGACGTCGGCGTGTCGGTCTCGACCGCCTACTCCGACGCCCGCTCGGGGACGCAGAGGTGATCCCATGTGCCAGGACCGGCAATGCGTTTGCTGACGGGTATACTGAAGAGGGATGGACTTTGAATGGAATCTGCTGAAGGACCGAACGAATCGACGCAAGCACCGCGTTGGTTTTGATGAGGCGCTGACGGTGTTTGCTGATCCTCTGGCTCGGATCTTTGGTGATCCCGATCATTCCGCGGAAGAGGCCCGGGAATTGATCATTGGTCATTCAAGCCGTGAGCGCCTGTTGATCGTAAGTTTCACCGAGAATAAGGGACGCGTTCGGATCATCAGCGCACGCCTGGCCACTACGGCCGAGCGGAGAGAATATGAACAAAACACGTCAAAGTCGTAAATCGGCGAATCAGATGCGCCAGGAGTACGGGTTCGATTACACGCAGGCGCGACCGAACCGTTTCGCTTCACGTATGAGAGGAAACGTCGTCGCCGTGGTGCTTCAGCCAGATGTTGCGGAAGTGTTTAACAGTTCGGAGTCGGTGAACCGGCTATTGCGGTTGGTAATCTCGGCGGTTCCCAAGCCCCGCGCCCGGTCGGCAATGCCGAACGCGCGAAAAAAGACCATCTGACTTTTGGCATCCGCCCGGGCTATCGTCCGTCCAACACCCCGCGATAAAACTTTTCGTACTGCGGGATTATTCGTGTCGAACAGAAACGCCCCTGCGCAACAGTTCGTCCTTCGCTTCCCATCTGCTTCAGGCGCGCATCGTCGGAGAGGAGATCGATCGCGCAGCGTGCCATTTCCTCGACGTCACCGACATTGGCGAGAAAGCCGGTTTTGCCGTGCTCCACCACTTCCGGCACGCCGCCGACGTTCGTGGCGATGGGCACTACCTCGCACGCCATTGCCTCCAGCGCCGCCAGCCCAAACGATTCCAACCGGCTCGGCAACAGCATCAGGTCGGCCGTGGCCAGCTTCTCGTGCACGCGGTCTTGCTTGCCGAGAAAGATAACGCGGTCGTGGATGCGCTTTTCCATTGCCATCCACTCCGCGCGTGAGCGTTCCGGGCCGTCGCCGATGAGCAACAGCTTGGCCGGAACCTTCTTTTGCACGCGGTCGAAGATTTCGATCACGTCCTGCACGCGCTTTACCGGACGGAAGTTGGAGAGGTGCACCAGCAGGCGCTCGTCGTCGCGCGCGAACTCGCGGCGGCGTTGTTTAGCTTCGGGATCGCGGCGGTAGACGTCGCAGTTGACGAAGTTGTAGATCACCTGGATGGAGTTGCCGAGGCCGAAGTCTTTCAAGGTCGCTTCGCGCAGGTACTTCGAGATCGCGGTGACGCCGTCGCTCTGCTGGATGGAGAAACGCGTGATCGGCAAATACGATCGGTCCTGCCCGACCAGGGTGATATCGGTCCCGTGCAGGGTGGTGACGAAGGGCAGCCGCCGCTTGGGCTGAGCCGTCGCCGCCATCTGCTTGGCCAGGTACGCGCTGACCGAGTGCGGAATGGCGTAGTGCACGTGCAGCAGGTCGAGCGCGTAAATCTCCGCTACCTCGGCCATGCGCGTGGCCAGCGCCAGGTCGTAGGGCGGATAGTCGAACAGCGGGTAGTGCGAGACCTCGACCTCGTGGTACCAGACGTTGGGCTGCGTCCCGGAGAGGCGGAACGGTTGCGCGTAGGTGATGAAGTGCACCTCGTGGCCGCGCTGCCCAAGCTCAATGCCCAGCTCGGTGGCGACCACGCCACTGCCGCCGTACGTGGGATAACATGTGATGCCGATCTTCAATCAGGGCTCCGGCCTGCAGGAACAGGCTCACCGTTGTTGGATTGTCCCGCGGGCGTTCGAGACTCGCAAGTTGGAGGGTTTGACCGCGGTTTCTCGGGTCGCGTATACTGCCCATGAAGCCGTTGTAAGCTGCTCGTGCAGGGGCGGTTAGCTCAGTTGGTTAGAGCGTCTGCCTTACAAGCAGAAGGTTGTTGGTTCGAGTCCAGCACCGCCCACCATCTTTTGGCGCATCCGGTTCAAGAGCCGGGGACGTAGTTCAGTTGGTTAGAACGCTGCCCTGTCACGGCAGAGGTCGCGAGTTCGAGTCTCGTCGTCCCCGCCATTTCTCCTTTGCCCATGCCAACTCTTCCCAAGAACGCTGACGTGGGAGCTACGTGGCGTTATCACGACGGCACCAAGTACTCCTACCAGGCCGTGCGCACCAATCCGCATTACCTGGACTGGTCGAACCGGCCACTACCGTTCAAGATTTATCCGACCATAGATCCCATCCGCCTGCCCAAGGAAGTGCCGCAGACGGGAATGGCGGCGCTGTCAATGATCGCGGAAGACGTACGCGCGGACCAAGCGAGGCTGCCGACGTTGAACGATCTCGTCCTGCTGCTGTATTTTTCGGCGGGAATTACCAAGCGCAAAACGCATCCCGGCGGTGAAATCTTCATGCGCGCCGCGGCGTGCACGGGCGCCCTGTATGAGATCGAACTGTACCTGATATGCGGTGATCTGCCGGAACTGGAAGCGGGCGTGTACCAGTTCGCCCCGGCGGAGTTTGGACTGCGTAAGCTGCGCGCGGGCGACTTCCGCAGCGTGTTGGTGCATGCCTCCGGCGCGCATCCGGCGGTGCAGAGAGCGCCGGCCACGATCGTTTGCACGGGAACGTATTGGCGCAACGCGTGGAAGTACCAGGCGCGCACCTATCGTCATTTCGGGTGGGACAACGGAACCATCCTGGCGAACCTGCTGGCGATGTGTACCGCAACGCAGTTGCCGGCTACGGTGGTGACGGGGTTCGCCGATGATGCACTGAGCCGGTTGCTCGATCTCGACCCAGACCACGAGGTCGCCTTCTCGATGGTGACGCTCGGCGCGATTTCGGGGCCACAGGTCGCGCCCGCGCCGGCGGTGGAGCCTCTGCTCCTGGAGACGGTGCCGCTGTCAAACCACGAGGTGGATTACCCGGCGATGCGCGCGATGCATGCCGCGTCCTCGCTGGCGAGTGGCGAGGAAGTCCTTGCCTGGCGCGAGCAGCGCACGCCCAGCGATGCGGTTGAGCCGTGCGGGCCGACGATTGCGCTGCAACCGGCCGCGGAGGAAGAACTCTCGCGCGATCCCATCGAAAGGGTGATCTTGCGTCGCGGCTCGACGCGGCAATTTGCGCGCGAGCCCATCACGTTGGCACAGCTCTCTACCATGCTGGAGCGCTCGACCCGCGGATTCCCCGCCGACTTCCATAATCCTTCCGGAGCGCAACTCAACCACCTGTACGTGCTGGTGAATGCGGTGGACGGCCTGCAGCCGGGCGCGTACTACTTCCACCGTGATCGGCGGGAACTGGAACTGCTCAAGGAAGGCGACTTTCGCCGGCCCGCTAGATATCTGGGACTGGAACAGGAGCTTCCGGCCGACGCTTCCGCCAACGTATTCTTTCTGGCTGACCTGAACGCCATCCTGGAGCGCTATGGGAACCGCGGCTATCGCGCCACTCAATTGGAGGCGGGAATTCTCGGCGGCAAGCTGTATCTGGCGGCCTACGCGCAGTATCTCGGCGCCAGCGGCCTGACGTTTTATGACGATGATGTGGTCGACTTCTTCTCGCCCCACGCCGCAGGCAAGAGCGCGATTTTTCTCACCTGCCTGGGAAAGAGCGCGCTGCGCAAGCAGTGATGGACAACGAGCTTAAGGCTGGTGCGGCGGCTTAAGCGGAGGCGGGAGGACGTTTTCGGGAAGGTCAAGTTCGTCCCAGGAGATGGCGGGCGGGTATCTTCGGTAAAAGCAAGGGAGCATCCGCTTGTCGGCGAATAGCGACCATCCGAGCGGAATGTCGGTTTGCGCAAACCAGTAAACCCCTTCTGCGACGCGCCGGATCCGTGGACGAGCGGCGTGCAGTTCCGTGCGTACGGCACGCCGCAACTCTTCGTAGGTTGTGGAGCGGTCTCCCATCCATTGCAGTTCCTCGAGGATGACATGCAAACCTTGGGGACAGCACTTTTGCTCCAGCCGTTCGAGCACCCGCCGGATGGCGGGGGTTCCATGCCCATGCGGCGAAGCGCTGCTCATGGCTGGCCGCCTGCCTTGGGTGGGGCGGCCATGTCGCCTGCCTGAACCTTGGCGTACCGCTCGCACAGACACACCCTGCACTTGCCGTAACCTTGTTTCCCGATCAGCGGGAACACGTGGTCGCGTTTTTCGTGCTCGCATTCGCAAATCGTGCTTTGCATGTTCACGCAATGCTCTCGTCTGAATTTGCCTCGGCCTCGGTATCGGGGAGGGCGTCGCCGTCGGAGCCATTCATGACGGTCGATGAATCGCTCGTCTCGATGTCTGTTTCGGGCGCCTGCTTCTCCAGCTTTCTTTGCGCCTTGCGCTGAGCCTTGGCACGCTGCTTTTCCTGGCGGGCCAACTCTTTCTGCCGCTTTTGGAAGGTTTGGCTTGGACGCATGGCTAGCCTCGCTTTCCTGCGCCGGGAGCATGCGCAGCGTGGTAGAGCTGGCCGAGAACCAGCCTAGTGGACTGCTCCGAGGTGATCGCTTGATCGCACCTGGGACAATACCCGATTACCTCGGTTTGCTTTTCGGTCTCTTGAGTTTTGAACAAATGCGCCTCACTTATCTGTTGTGCGGTAACTGCTCGTTCATGTTTGGCAGTGGCACTGCCGGCCTGCGCCGCAGCCGCTGACGGATCAACCCATGTGGTGGGCGGCAACGTGAGTTTCCCAGTTGCGTTGACTCAGGCGCAGTCTCGTGCGTGCTGCTTCGAATGTCTCCAGTGCGGCAGTGTGGCCCTCCGTGCCGGGTTCCGAGCACAACGAGAAATGATGCCGCGCACTGAGGTATTGGGTGAATGCCGCCTCCCGTTTTTTTGCCAGGGCTTCCAGTTCCTCACACTTGCCCGCCACTAGGAGCGCCAGCCTGGCATCCTTGGGAGCTGGTTTTCCGTTCATGTTGTGCCGTAGCTGGATCATACGCTCCATCGCGGAACAGGCTTGAGAAGCTCCTTATGGTCTTGGCAGCTAAGAGGGGAGGACTTCAGATGGGCTGACTTAATTCAGAGAATCTGAAAGAGGAGATGACCCTCTGGCTCATCCTTCACTATAGCCGCAACCTGAAGGAAAGTCAATGATTTCAGGGCGTTCCGAGCACTCATGCGCGGCGCGGAGAGCCTTGATCGCACGCGCCGCGCACAGCTTACCCGATCCGCCTTTAGGCGAAGATTTCGCCGGGCAAAGGCTGCAGGGTTCGGCTCGCCAGCGTATTGCGCGGGCGGGACAACCTTTCGGCCGAGATGTCGCCGTTGATCTCCCTGCGCTGCAAGCGGACGTTAAGAACGCGTTCGATGTTGCGCAGTTCCAGAATCTCGGCGGGCGACACCAGTGTGGAAGCACGTCCCCGCGCTCCGGCGCGCCCGGTGCGGCCGATGCGATGAATGAAATCTTCCGGTAGCGTTGGCAGATCGTAATTGATCACGTGCGCCACGTCCTGGATGTCCAGCCCACGGGAAGCGACGTCGGTGGCGACCAGCACCTTGAAGCGGCCTTCATCGAAGCCGCTGAGCGCGCTGGTGCGCTGCGATTGCGAACGGTCGCCATGAATCATGGCGGCCAGGAAACCGTCGCGGACCAGGTGCTTGGCCAGGCGCTCGGTGCCGCGCTTGGTGCGCGCGAAGACCAGGGTGCGCCCCTTCTCCGTACGGAGCAGGTGGCTCAGGGCGTCGAACTTGTCGGAGGAGGCAACCTCAAAGGCTTGCAGCTCGACGCTATCCACCGGCTTCAGCGTGGAGCCCAGCGCAATGCGCACCGGGTTGCGCGTGTACTCGCTCACCAGCCCGGCCACCGAGGCTTCCAGCGTCGCGGAAAAACACATGGTCTGGCGCTGGCTGGGCAGCACGCCAACGATGCGCCGGATCGAAGGCAGAAACCCCATGTCCAACATGCGGTCGGCTTCGTCGAGCACGAGCACTTTCACCTGGCGCAGGTCCACCAGTCTCCGTCCCAGGAAATCCTCCAGACGTCCGGGCGTGGCGACTAACACGCGGGCGCCGCATCGAATCGCTTCCAACTGGCGTTTTTCGGCGACGCCGCCGATGACCAGCGCTGCCGGCGGAATCGATTTGCCGCGCAACTGTTCAAATTGTTCGTGCACCTGCATGGCCAGTTCACGCGTGGGAACCAGCACCAGGGCCTCGACGGAGCGCGACTGCGGCGATTGCAGCAGGCGCTCGATGATCGGCACCACGAAAGCCAGGGTTTTGCCGGTCCCGGTGTGGGCGGTGGCCATCAGGTCTTTGCCCGCAAGAGCGTGCGGGATCGCCGCCGACTGGATCGGCATCGGGTTGTGAAATTGGCAGGCGGCCAGTCTCTGCTGCAAAGGCGCAGAGAGAGGCAGTTCGGAAAAAGTTGTCATTCGAATCGTAATCTTTCTGGAGGGGCGACTCGCGAGACGCATGACATGATGCGATGCGATTCGCGAAGGTGCAAAGGAAGCCACTCGTTGATTTAGTTTGCGCTGGAAACTAACGGAGCAGGGAATCGAAGGAGAGGTCAGGCCGGCTGTTTAGAATCGGACTGCCGCGCCACAAGCCAACCGTGGTCACTAGCGTCTGTAACAGTATAGCACGCGGCCTCTTCGGCCGGCCCCCGGAGCGCGCCGCCGACGCTAGGAATTTGCATCCGGCTTACAATTCCGGGGTGGAGTGGTGCCGGGTATGCGAGTGGAATAAGATTCGAGTCCCGTTAGGGACGGCACGAGTTTCGTAACAGTCGGTGTACTCCGGATTACCGCTTGTACCCAATCCGGCGCAGGAAGGAGTGGCGGGCAATGATGTCATCCGGACCTTCGACGCCCTTGGGCGCAAGTCCGTCAATGACGCCCATGATGCCGCCGCCCTGCGCGCTGCGGGCGACCACGACTTCCACCGGATTGGCCGTGGCGCAGAAGATGTTGCACACCTCGGGCACCTGCCGCAGCGCGTTCAACACGTTAATCGGAAACGCGTTGCGGATCAGCAACACGAAAATGTGGCCGGCGGCGAGGGCCGCTGCGTTGCGGACGGCTGCGCTGCGCAGCTCGTCATCATTGCCCTCGGAGCGTGTCAGGCAGGGACCGCTGCTCTCGTTGAACGCCAGCCCGAACTTCGCCTGCGGAACGGTGGTCACCACGGCCTCGTAAATGTCCTCGACCGTCTTGATGAAGTGCGACTGGCCGATCACGATGTTGGCGTCGGAAGGGAAGTCCATTTTCACGGAGTCGAAGTTGAGCATGAGAAACTCCCGGGATTGGTAATTTGTAGTTGGTACTCTGCAATTCTCATCGGGTGCGCAATCGGTCGCGACACCACGAGAGTACCGCAATTGCAAATTGCAAATTACCAATTATTGCCAATTACAAATTACAAATGTGCTTGTGCCATTCCGTCGCCTGCGCGAAGGCATGCGCCAGTTGCAGGACGCGGGCATCGTGGCCGGGCGCGCCGGCGATCTGCAACCCGACGGGCAGCCCGGCGCGGGTGAATCCGCACGGCGCCGACACTGCCGGCAGGCCCAGCACGTTAAACGGTCGCGTGTTGCGCAGCAAGACCAGTTCGCGGCGGCGCAGATCGTCGGGGTTGGCCTGGAGTTCAGACAACTTGGGCGCGGGCGCCGGCGAGGTGGGCGTCACCAGCAGATCGTAATCGCAAAACAGGTCTTTGGCGCCACGGCGCAAATGTTCCAGTTCGTTTCGCTTCAGGATGTAATCCGTGGCCGCAATCGTCTCCCCGCGCTGGATGCGCCGCAACGTCTCCGGCTGGTAGAGGCCGGCGCGTTCGCCCAGGAATTGCCCGTGATAGGCGTAAATCTCCGCCAACTGCACCGTGCGATCAGTATCGATTGGCATGCTGGCGTCGCTCAGGCTGGCGGTGAGGGTTTCCAACACCTGCAGCGCATTGTTCATGGCGGCGGCGACATCGGGTTCCAGGTCGTCAAAGAAATATTGCCGCACGATGCCCAGCCGCAGCGATGACGTGTCCGCGTCCAGCGCGGCCACATAATCCTCTTCTGGCATCTCGCGGCTGGAGATATCGCCGGCGTCGTAGCCGGAAATCGCCTGCAGCACGATGGCAGCATCGCGCACGTTGCGCGTCATCGGGCCGACGTGATCGTAGGAGCGGGAGAGTGGAATCACCCCGCGCGCGCTCACCAGTCCGTAGGTCGGCTTCAGCCCGACAACCCCGCAGCACGACGCCGGCAAGCGGATCGAGCCGGCGGTATCGGTGCCCAGCGCGGCGAAGCACATACCCGCCGCTACCGCCGCCGCCGAACCCGATGACGACCCGCCCGTGATGTGCTCCAGCGCCCACGGATTGCGCACCGCGCCGTAGTAGCTGACGGTGCCGCTGCCACCGTAGGCGAACTCGTGCAGGTTGGTCTTACCCAGCAGCACCGCGCCGGCGCGCTTCAACCGGCGCACCACGGTGGCGTCCTCGGTCGGCACGCGGTCCTGAAAGAGCGCGCTGGCGGCGGTCGTGCGTACCCCGGCGGTGTCGATCAGGTCCTTAAGCGCGATCGGTATGCCGTGCAGCGGCCCGCGGTAGCGGCCATGGGCGATCTCCCGCTCGGCGGCGCGCGCCTGCTCCAGGGCGTGTTCGCCGGTGACGGTGATGAAAGCATTCAGAACCGGGCCGAGTTTTTCGATCCGCCCCAAGCAGGCTTGCGTCAGCTCGACTGGGGAGACTGTTCTTGCGCAGACGAGCGGCGCAGCTTCGCTGAGAGTGAGTTTACAGAGCTCTGGCGCCGCAGGCATGCGTCGGTCAGTCTAACGTTCGCCGGTCTCTCGGTCTATCGGCTCCTCGGTCCATGCACAACCGCCTTTTGCACGCGCATCATTGATCGGCCGAGGCGCCAAGCGGCCCCTTATAGAGCAGCTCCAGGATGGTGCAGTCGTCGCTCAGGGGCGTGTCACCGCAGAATGATTTCACGCTGGAAAAGATGGAGTCGTAGGGTGAATCGGAGTTCGCGGACTCCTCCAGCCGCTCGTCGCCGTAGAATTCTCCCTGCGCGTCTTCCGCCTCGGTCACGCCATCGGTCACCATGACGAAGCGCCCGCCCGGCTGGAGCTTGATTTTCGCGCACTCAAACTCCGCCCCAGACAGCAGGCCCACCGGTACGTTGCCGGACCTCGGCCGCTCGATGGCGCCGCCGGCCACCAGCACGGGCGGCACGTGTCCGCAATTCACGTACTCCAGCTCGCCGTCGAGCGTCAAGCGGCAGAGCAACAGGGTGGCGTATTTCTGCCCCATGACCTTGCGGCACAAGAACGCGTTCGCGGTGCTGACAATCTCGGCCAGCGGCATGTTGGCAATGAGTTGCGAATAGATCATGCCCTGCAGAATCGAGGCCAGCAGCGCCGCCGAAATGCCCTTGCCGGAAACATCGGCCACCAGCACCGCCAAGCCGTGTTCGGTCATGACGACGTCGAAGAAATCGCCCCCGACGTCCTTGCAAGCCAGGTTGGTTGCCTTGATCGAGGCGAAGGGAACGTTCGGGATCGACACCGTCATCAGCCGCTGCTGGATGGAGGCGGCGATGGTCAACTCCTGCTGATATCGCCGTGCCGCTTCTTCGGCCTGCACCAGGTAGGCGTTTTCCACCAGCGCCGCAGCTTCCGTGGCGATCGCGCGCAGGATATCGTGGCCGACGGCGGAGATGTCGCGCGAGGCAAACCGGCTGTCCAGGTACAACACGCCGCGCACCATCCGCCGGGCGTCATCGTCCGTCGATTTTTCCGTGAACAGGGTTTGCGTGCGCCGCAGCGGGATCGCGATCACGGTCCGCAGGTCATAGGCGATGATGCTGTTGCGTCCCGCCAGATCGGAGGACGAACTGGTATCGCTCACCATGAACTCGGAGGCCGTATTGGCCGCCTCCTCCAGGATGGACCGGGAAATCGTGCTGTCGTCCATCAGCGCTTCACCCTTGGCATTGCGTCCGGCAGTCAATCGCAGGTCGCCGTCGGCGCCGCGCAGGAAGACATAGCCGCGCTCCGCTTTGGTCAGCTTCAGGGTGGAGTCCAGCAGCGTCATCAGCACGTCGGAGAGCACGCCGGTGGTGTTGAGTTTGCGCGCCGCTTCCAGGAAGAGCCGCAGTTTTTCCAGGTCGGAACTGCCGGTGGAGCCCGGCATCATGGAAATCTGGCTGAGAAATTCGGCGGCCGAGCTGGTGTGCGGGCGGTCGGGGTCGAAGACCACATAAGCGCCGTCCCGCGCCCCGAAGTCGATGCGGTCGTTGCGTGTCAGCTTATGACGCTCGCAGCGGATGCCGTTGACGAACGTCCCGTGCCGGCTGTTCTGGTCCACGACGTAATACTCGCCGTCCTCACAGATGATCTGCGCGTGGTCGCGCGATACCCGCGAGTCCGGGATCACCAGATCCTTGTCGGTCTTGCGCCCGATGGTGAACGGCAGCCGCTCCATGCGGATGTTGCGCTGCTCAGCGCCTTCGACGTAAAGCAGCGCCGGGGCGGTGGCGCCGTCAGTGGCGAGGAACGTGGCCGGCATCGAGGACATGGTATCTGCTCCCTGAGGCGTGGGACACCGAGGACCCTCCGGACACCCGACCGGAGTTGCCAGAAGCCTACTTCGTTCGCCGCGACCTTGCAACCCGTTCCGCGACCGAGTAGTCGTTTGGGCGCAGTCATCCGGCCGGTGGCAGAGTTGCCGATTCCTGATCGCCGGCCGCTGCCGAGCGATTGCTATAATTGAAATTTGCACTAGCTGCGGCGCCCGACTATCGTATGGGCCGGGAGCGTGTATCCTACAGAGAGGCAACGTCTCGGATGACGGGTACGAAGGGCAAGCCTAAGGTGCTGGTGGTAGATGACGAGCACGTCATCGCCGACACACTGGCCATCATCCTCAACCAACATGGTTTCGACGCGTCGGCGGTCTATACCGGGACGGCGGCGGTAGAGCGCGCCCGCAGGGTTAAGCCCGATCTCATCATCAGCGACGTCATCATGCCTGACATGAATGGCATTGAGGCGGCCATCAACATCCGCAAATTTCTCCCCGCTTGCAAAATCCTGCTGTTTTCGGGACAGGCCGCCACCGCGGATTTGCTGGAGAGCGCCCGTTTGCAAGGTCACGAATTCGAGATCCTCGCCAAGCCCGTACACCCGCAGGACTTGCTGGCGAAGCTGCGCGGCTAACCAGATCACTCCCGAGAAACGGAAGAACTGCCGGGCCCAAAAAGAAAAACCGGGCTGGTTCGCCCGGCCTTTCTTCTTGACCGCCGAGGTTGCGTTTACAACCGCGGCGGCAGGGACGGCGAGCAAGTAAGGTCGCGGTTTGGGTGACCCGCCATTCCCGTTAAGAAACTGTTGCCCGCCCCGGCTCGGAGCGGGATATGATGCCTTGGTACGTGCACGCGGCGTGCCAGTACAAGATTGATGAATCGCCTATGGCATGGCTCGTAAGTAAATGAAAACAGGGACGGGAGTCATTCGCAAGATCGACAAGCTGTCCCCGCAATGCAACTAAATGTCACATGTTTTGCACAGCGCGCGGAAGGATCTTGGTCATTTGTGAGGATTACATTCCTGACGCCTGAAGTCCGGCGACTACCCGCCTGAAGCCTGCCTCTCAGATTTCCCGTCGCCCCTCGAGGGACTTCAGCATGGTGACCTCGTCGGCGTATTCGATGTCGCTGCCAGCGGGAATGCCGGTGGCGATGCGCGTGACCCGCACTCCAGGCCGTTTGATCTGCTGCGACAGGTAAACCGCCGTGGCCTCGCCTTCAACCGTGGGGTTGGTCGCCAGGATGACCTCGTCCACCTCGCCGGCATCAATCCGCCGCACCAGGTTGGAGATGCGCAGGTGCTCCGGCCCTACCCCGTGCAGCGGAGAGACGGATCCGTGCAGGACGTGGTAGACGCCGTTGTACTGCCGTGTCTTTTCGATGGCGGCGATATTGGTGGGCTCCTCGACCACGCACACCAGGCGCTGGTTGCGCGTGGCACTGCTGCAATAGGAGCAGGGATCGACGTCGGTAATGTTGTTGCACACCGAACACAGCCGCAGCCGGGCCTTGATGTCGCGCACCGCGCCAGCCAAGGCCTCTGCGTCGTCGTCACTGGAGCGCAGGATGTGAAACGCCAGCCGCTGCGCGCTCTTGGCGCCGATGCCCGGCAGCTTCATCAACTCGTCAATTAGTCGAGCCATCGGCTCGGCAAACTTGGTCATTTAGTAATTTCGTGACTTTGTAATTTGGTAATTCAGGCGCTTCGGTACTTCGAGTGCAGACCCGGAATTCAAGCTTATCCGCGCACTCGAGAAATCATCCAATTACCCGATTACCAGATTAGCAAATTAAAACGGCATTCCCATCCCACCGAGCATGCCGCCGACCGTGGACTGCATTTGCTCGTCCACCTTGTGTGCGGCGGCGTTGACCGCGGCGGTCACCAGGTCTTGGAGCATCTCGACGTCGCCGGACTTCACCGTCTCCGGGTCAATGGTGATGGAGATCACGTGCTTCTGCCCGTTCATCTTCACCGTCACCGAGCCGCCGCCGGAGGAGGCATCGACTACGATCTCCTGCATCTTGCGTTGCAGGTCGTCGTACTGCCGCTTGGCCTGCGACATTAATTCCTGAAGCTGTTTTGGATTGAATCCGACCATATGAGTTCCGAGTTATGAGTGTGAGTTATGAGTTGCGAGTTTCGCTTCTGAGTTAACGCCGTTGCTGTTCCAGTTTACGACGCGCGCGACTCGGAACTCGCAACTCGTTACTTCCTCTCCCGATGATCAATGACCGTACGTATCTGCGCGCTGAACTTCTCCTGCATGCGCCGCACCACGGGATCATCGGCGGCGCGGCGGCGCGCTCCCGGACCATTCGTCGGACGAGGCGCCGGTCGCGTTCCGCCATTGGTGGCCGCACCACCCACCACTTTCACTTTGATCGGACGCCCCGCGGCGCTGCTGGCCGCTTGGTTCGCCACGCGCTGGGCCTCGGCGTTCATCGACATGTCCGCCACCGTCTGCGTGACCGACACTTTGAACACCAGCGTAGCGCCCTCCAGAGTATAGGTACCAGGCTCAAGGATGCTGGACCCCAGTGCCCGAAAGTCGGCGTTCTCCAGCGCGCTCAGGACTGCCTTGCGCACCACCTCAGCGGAAACCTCTTCCAACGACTCCGGCGCGCTCTCCACCGCTACCGCCGGTTCGGCAGTCGCCGCCTGGTACTCCACCGCATGTCCGCCGCCGCGAACCGTGGAAGTTCCATCCGGCGCGCCACTAGTCTGTGACTTTGGCGTCCGCGGCGGATCCCATTCGGGCGATGCCGCACTCTTCCTCGCCCGATCGATCTCGAACGGCGACGGCTGGGACGTGCCGGCTGAACCTGAACCGGCGCGACTAGTTCCGGCGCGGCCCGCGTCTCCGATCCGGGTACGCGGGTCAGAGGCCCGCACAACAGTTGGCGTGGGCTGCGCTTCGCTCAAGATCTGCTCCAACGGCAACAGCCGCTGGGCGTGCACCAACTTCAGCAATCCCAACTCGAGATGAAAACGTTGCTCCTGCTTGTATCCCAGCTCACTGTGCGTCCGCAGCATGATCTGTAGAAAGCGGGCCAGGTCTTCTTCGCTGAACTGCTCGGCCACGCGCCCAACCCGCGCCCGCTCGTCCGCTGAAATCTGCAGCAGTGGCGACTCGGTTCCCGCCACCTTCGCCACCATCGCATTGCGCAGAAAGCGCGCCATCTGGCGCGCGAAGTGCGCTGGGTTGTGACCCTCCGTGAGCAGCCGGTCCACTTGCTGCAGCACATCCTCGGCGGAATTCCCCGCGACCGCGTTCATCAGTCTTTCCAGGATTTCCGACGGCACCGCGCCCACCAACTGCCGCACCATGTCCGCGGTCAGCCGCTCGCCGCAGCAGGCAATCGCTTGGTCCATGATGGAGAGCGCGTCGCGCATGGAGCCGTCGCCGGCCTCGGCCAGCATGGCGAGGGCGTTGTCGTCGGCGGAGACCCGCTCCAGCGAGGCGATGTCGCGCAACTGCTTCACGATCTCGTCAAAGCGCACGGCGTGAAAGCTGAAGTGCTGACAGCGCGAGCGGATGGTTTGCGGAATGTCCTCCGGCTGCGTGGTCGCCAACATGAAAATGACGTGGCTGGGGGGCTCTTCCAGCGTTTTCAGCAACGCGTTGAACGCGGCGTCGGTAATCTGGTGCGCTTCATCGAGGATCCAGATCTTGAACCGGTCGCGGGCCGGGCGATAGCGCGCTGCCTCGCGCAGCTCGCGAATCTCGTCAATCCCGCGGTTGGTGGCGGCGTCAATCTCGATGACGTCCACGGCATTCCCGGCGCGAATCTCGGTGCACGACTCGCACACCCCGCACGGCTCCGCCACCGGGTGGTCTGCCGAGCGGCAATTCAGCGCCATCGCCAGGATTCGCGCCACCGTGGTTTTGCCGATCCCGCGATGCCCGCTGAAAATGTATCCGTGTGCAATCCGCCCCCGCTCGATGGCGTTCTTCAGGGTGCGCGTGACGTGCTCCTGCCCGATCACGTCGGAGAAGCGCTGCGGCCGGTATTTGCGTGCCAGGACCTGGTAGGCCATCGGGAATCCGATTTTATCAGTTATCGCTGGTGAGGTCTGAGTTGTGAGTGGTGAGCGGGAAACACCTCGCTACACCCAGTCTCATAAAATCTTTGGGAGATTCCATTTGGAAGTTGCCGCACCTGCTCTCGTGATTAGGCGAGTCAGCGTGGCGGCGCCGAAAGTCTATTTCACACTCAAGGCCGTCGCCCGCCCCGCTAGCGCGCGCTCCAACTCCGTGAACAACGCTGTCGCCGATTGCGGACGCCGCTCTGGTTCCGGCGCCAAGCTGCGCGTGAAAAATTCCTGCCAAGACCCTGGCGCTCCCGGCAGGTGAGTCGCCACGGGCGTAAAGCGTCCGCCAAGCAACGCCTGCCATTGCGGTGAATCCCCTATGGGAAACGGCAATTGCCCCGTCAGCGACTCGTAGATCACGACGGTCAGCGCCCACAGGTCAAAGGCCGGAGTGGGAACGCAGCCCCGCATTTGCTCGGGGCCCATGTAGGGGAGTGTGCCTATGACCATGCCCGCTCCAGTCTCGCGCGTGACCTGGGTGTCTTCGGTGACGGTCCTAACCAAGCCGAAATCGAGGATTTTCGCGACCTCGCCATCGTCGCTACGCGCCAGGAAAATGTTCTCCGGTTTCAAGTCGCGGTGGATCAGCCGGCGTCGATGACCGGCTTCCACAGCAGCGCAGACGCCGCCAAAAAGCCCAAGCACCCGCTCGGCGGGCAGGCGTCCTGCGCGCTGGATTTCCTCGCGCAGCGAACAGCCGTGCAGCAGCTCCATGATCAGGTAGGCGCGCGAACCGGCCAGGCCGTAGTCATAGATGGTAACCACGTTCGCATGCGAAAAGCCGGCGGCCGCCTGGGCTTCCTGCCGGAAGCGCTGCGCTGCGCTGGTGCTGCCGATCAATTCCTCACGGATCAGCTTGGCGGCGACGTCGCGCTCCAGCGCGGTATCGCGCGCCGCGTACACCGCGCCCATGCCGCCACGCCCGATACGTCGGTCGAGGCGATAGCGGCCGGCAAGCAAGCGCGGCGCCGCCACTACTGTTAGTGGCGCACCATCTTGAGCGCATACCGACGACTCCGGCCCGCTACACCAGCCGCACTGCGGGCATTCGTGGAATGCATAGTCGGCGGGCACGCTGACGGCCGGCCGCTCCAGCAACAGCCGCAAACTGCCCGCCAGCGACAGCAGGAACTCCTTGTCCTCTCCGCTATACGGCTCTTCCGACCGTTTAGGCCCGAGCATCAGCAGCATTTCCCGCTGCCCGAGCGATAGCGCCACCGGAATGATCAGGTCCACGCGCGCGCTGTGCAGCCACTGCGTCTCGCTGGGTGGCAGTTGGTCCCTGAGCCAGCTCGATTCTCCGCTGGCGATCTCCAGCGGTTTGGCCAGCAGTCGCAGAATGCCAATCAGCTTGGCTTCTGCGTCCATGCGTGACGGCGTCGCCGAGGCTGGCGCGCACGCCACCGGCCGATATGCCGGCTCTGCCGCCTCACGCGTCAGCAACGTCACGTACTCGGGATGCAGAGCTGCTTCGATCTTTGCCGTAACCGTGGACGTTACCGCCTCCACGTTCGCCGCTCCGTGCACATCGTCCAAAACTTCGCGCAACAAGCGCTGCGCATCATAGCGCTCGCGGAAAAAGCGGCGATCCAGCGCGGCCAGCCATTTGTCCTGCTGGGTGTGGGCGAACGCCGCCAGACTGCCGAGCACGATGTAAATCCACCCGCGCTCGCCCACCACTTGCCCGACCGTTTGCTGTCGGTGGGTCATCAGGTCGGCTACCAGGAGCACGGTCATGAGCGGCGCCAGCGCCAGCAGCGCCCGGCGCGCCACCGCGTACTGCAATCCCTGGCGAATCATGACGCTCACGTCGAAGACGCGATGGCGCAGCACGGCGTAGGTCATGCAGGCGGGTGATGCCAGCATGAGCAGGATGAGCAGCGGTCCGAGCACGGGATTGGCAAAGACCCGAGCCACGGGATGATTGGGGTCCACATCGAAGGCAATTAGAAACGGAATTAACACAATCCAGGAAAGAGCAACTCCGGCAACCACGACCCGGACCCGCCGGCGCTCGTTAATGTCTTTGAGGCGCCGGTAATTCATGATCAGCGCGACGATGGCCGCGGCGGCGGTCAACAGGAAGATCCTCATCGCGGCTCGCCACAGCCAATCCGGCACGTTGTCCCGCAACGCTTCCGGGCGGTACGCCACCGAGTACCAAAACGGAAGCGAGAGGACCGCCAAGGTCAGCAAGGGCGCCCACGCTGCTACATAGGGCCAGGGTGAACGGAACAGCCGGCGCGGAAACATGGCACAGAAGGTGAAGAGAATGGCCGCCATCAAGAAGGTGTTGCAGTAAAAGGGCAGCGCCATCAGCAGGCCCGTCCCCGGAGGCAGATGTCGCAAGGTGGCTGCCATCCCGGTGTTGAGGATGGCCGTGGCGCCGGCCCAGCAGGCCAGCGACCAGGCAGCAAGAAGCGCCACTTTGTCGCGCGGCCGCTGCCAGAGGATAAGGAACACCAGCACGATGGTTACCAACTTCGCGGCTACGACGAACGGGAACATGAAGCCGGGGATTGTGGCGACCTTGCGCACGTGCTGGATGGCGATCAGTTGCGCCGAGAATCGCTTCCCGGCGCGCTCCACCTGCAGCAGCTGCGGCTGGTTGAGTTCCACCTGCGTCCGCGCAGCGACCCAGCCCATAAGGCTTCGCAAAGGAATCCCGTCAGCGCTGATCAGGACGTCGCCGGCGCGCAGCCCGGCTCGGTCGGCTGGTCCACCGGGCTCGATGGTGAGCAGGACCATCCGTTTCTGCGGGAAATCAAAAGTAGCCCCGATCGGTTCAGGTCCGAAGAGGTTTACATAGAGCGCGAAGGCGCCGTACAGGACAAAGGTCGAGGCCAGGAACCACACCCACCAGGGCGCGCGCTCGCGCATAAGCGCCTCCGCTGCAGGCAGTATACAAACGACAACAACTACAGAGCTAGAACCAGCCTCCTGTGTTTGGAATTCGTTTTATCGCGGGCAAAATCCATCTCGGGAATCAAAACTCGGGACTCACGACTTGCAACCCTCTCCTCTTGCATTCCGCCCCGGGGAGGGCTACATTTTTGCCGCTCGGGTTTTGCGGTGGAGGTGTGGTATGACTCTGAAGCTCGGCACCCGCATGATTGACGGCATTACCGTGGTGGACTGCCATGGGCGCATCATCTTTGGCGACGAATCGCTCATGCTGCGCGAGACCGTCAAGGAACTGCTGAAGACCTCCAGGGACATCGTCATCAATCTGGCGGACGTGAACTATATCGACAGCGGCGGCCTCGGCACGCTCGTCGGCCTTTTCACCTCCGCCCGCAGCGGCGGCGGCACGATCAAGCTGGCGAACCTGACGCACCGCGTCGGCGAACTGCTCCAGGTCACCAAGCTGCTGACCGTCTTTGAAGTCTTCGATGGCGAGGACAAGGCCGTCCGGTCATTCCGCAAGGGCGCCGTCGCCTGATGAACAAGGATTTGAAAATGAAGAAGTCAGAAGGAGAATTACTTCTGACTTCTTACTTCTGACTTCTTATTCTCCTCCTACTCCTGGCATCGGTGCTCAGCGATGTGGCGCTCGATGCTCTCCGCCAGCCGGTTCAGCTTGCGCTGCAGAAAAGGAACGTACTCGCTCTTGCCTGACGGCCGCCCCTGGCGTATGTGCGCTGCCTTGGCGAGCGCTTTTTTGCGCTGTTCGTCAATCTGACTCTTGAGCTTCGTTGCCTGCTTGCGCAACTGCAACAGTTCGTGGCACGCCATGCGCGCGAGTATAACGTGACTTCCTCCCGTTTGTGACCGTGGCCGAGCCAACAAATCCGGCTCAGATAGCGTGTCGTCGATACACCGATAGACTGTAAGCCTCTGGTATCATCTTGCGTTCCCACCTCGGAGGACCTTGCTCATGCCATTGTCCCGCGTCAGTCGCTTCATCGTCGTCATCACTGTCACGGGCGCGTCGCTGTTCGCCGCCGACCAGCAAGCGCCCAAGCCGCCGGCCACTCCGGTTCACGACGCCACCGACACCTACTTCGGGGTCGCCATCAAGGATCCCTACCGCTGGCTCGAGGATCAGAACAGCCCGGCGACGCGCGCCTGGATTGACGCCCAGAACTCCTACACGCAGAAAGTCCTCTCCGCTTACACCGGCCGCGCCGCGTTGCGCGAACAGATCGCCAAGGTGATGAAGATCGACAGCATCAACACGCCGGTTCGCCGCGGCGACCGCTACTTCTACCTGCGCC
Source organism: Terriglobia bacterium (assembly GCA_020073185.1). Taxonomy (NCBI): domain Bacteria; kingdom Pseudomonadati; phylum Acidobacteriota; class Terriglobia; species Terriglobia bacterium. The sequence continues at coordinate 7,024 of JAIQFT010000050.1, read as the reverse complement.
GCCATGCCGACCAGAACCTGGACATGCTCTGCGTGCGCGAAAAAGGCAAGGAAACCGTGCTGGTGGACCCCAACACGCTCACGCCCGACGCCAGCACTTCGGTGGTCATCGAAGGCGGCTCCGAGGACGGCAAGCTGCTCGCCTACGGACTGCGCAAAGGCGGCGCCGACGAAACCACTGTTGCCATTCTCGAGGTCAGCAGCCGCCGTCCCTTGCCCGACACTTTCCCCGCCGCGCGCTATGGCAGCTTTGACATCGCGCCCGACCACAAGACGATGTACTACGCTAAATACACGCCGGGCATCGGTCCGCGCGTCTATATGCACATCATGGGAACCGACGCCGCCGCCGACAAGGAAATCTTCGGCCACGAGTACGGCGTCGGCGAATATATCGGCACGGACCTGTCGCCCGATGGCCGCTATCTTGTCTTCCAGGTGGGCCACGGCTCAGCCGCGGAAAAGGTTGAACTCTACTTCCAGGACCTGCAGGTCGGCGGTTCGGTTCGCACCATCGTCAACGACATTAACGCCGCATTTGACTTCGACATTGCCGACGACCACCTGTTCGTCAAGACCAACTGGGAAGCGCCCAACGGCCGTATCCTCGACATTGATCTTCGCAACCCCGCGCGCGCGAATTGGAAGACCATCATTGCCGAGAGCGCTTCGCCGATCGAAGATTGCGTCGCCGCCGGCGGCAAGTTGTTTGTGACCTACCTGCAAAATGTGGTGACCCATATCAAGGTTTTCGATCCCAGCGGCAAGTTCGTGCGGGACGTCGAGCTTCCCGAGATCGGCGCCGCCTTGGTGCGCGGGCGCTGGAACCAGGACGAAGCTTTCTACAGTTTCAGTTCCTTCTCCACGCCGCGCGCCATTTTCAGCTATTCCGTTTCCACCGGGAGGCAGAGAGCGTGGGCGCGCGTCACCGTGCCCATCCCGACCGAGCAGATTCAGACCGAGCAGGTCTGGTACGAATCCAAGGACGGCACCCGCATTCCCATGTTCCTGGTCTTCAAAAAGGGAACTGTGCCGGACGGCAAGCTGCCCACGCTGCTCACCGGCTACGGTGGCTTCCGCGTCAGCCTGACGCCCAATTTCTCCGCCACGGCTGCGGTCTGGGCGCTGAACGGCGGCGTCTACGCGCGTCCCAACCTGCGCGGCGGCGGCGAGTTCGGCGAGAAGTGGCACAAGGCCGGTATGCTGCAGAACAAGCAGAATGTTTTCGACGACTTTCTTTCCGCCGCCGAGTGGCTGATTGCGCACAAGTACACCGACCCTTCAAAACTCGCGATCAGCGGCGGCTCCAACGGCGGACTGCTGGTCGGCGCCGCCCTCACCCAGCGTCCGGACCTGTTCCGCGCCGTGATTTGCGACTATCCGCTGCTGGACATGCTGCGCTACGAAAAATTCCTCGTCGCTCGTTTCTGGGTGCCGGAGTACGGATCGGCCGCGGAAAGCGCCGAACAATTCAACTACCTGCGCGCCTACTCGCCGTATCAGAACGTCAAGCCCGGCGCCAAATATCCTGCCGTGATGTTCGTCACCGGCGATTCCGACACGCGCGTGGCCCCGCTGCACGCGCGCAAGATGGCGGCGCTGCTGCAGGCCGACAACGGCGATAGCAATCCCGTCTTGCTGCACTACGACACCCGCGCCGGTCACGCCCGCGGCGGCATCGCCATCAATAAGCAGATCGACGACCTCACCGATGAACTGGGATTCCTGCTGTGGCAGGTAGGGGCGAAATGACACCCGGTCGTTGGCTCTGGGTGGTTCGCAAATGCTGGCGCATGGCCGCGAACGAATAACGACCAACGACGATTCTGCTATCATTCTCCTATGGCCAAACACACCGCCAAACCCGCTCCCGCGTTCGAGCTCGGCTGCCCCTGCTGCGGCGCGGTGCTGAAGGTTGACCCGGCCACGCAAGCGGTTATCGCCCACACCGCTGCCGTCAAACCCAAGACCTTCGCCGATCTGGAAGCAGCCGCGCGCGCCATGAAAGAGCAGGAAAGCCGCAAGGAATCGCTCTTCCAGCAATCCGTGCAGGCGCAGAAAAACAGCGCCGACCTGCTGGAAAAGAAATTCCAGGAAGCCATCAAGCGGGCCAAGGAAACGCCCGACACGCCGCGCATCCGCGACTTCGACCTCGACTAACTTGTTGCTGCTCGGCCACCGCGGCGCCCGCCGTTATGCTCCCGAAAACACCTTTGCCGCCTTCGAACTCGCTCTCGCGCACGGCTGCGACGGCTTCGAACTCGACGTTCGCCTCACCGCCGACCGCCGCTGCGTCATCTGCCACGGCCCACGCCTCGCCGGCCGCGACATCGAGGAATCACGCTACCAGCAACTGGCGCCCGGGACGCCCTGCCTTCCCGAGGTCCTGGCAAGATTCGCTCCGCGCGCTTTTCTCGATATCGAACTGAAGGTCACCGGGCTGGAAGCCGACGTTGCCACCATGCTGCGCGAGTGCCCGCCCCAGCGGGGTTACTTCGTCTCGTCCTTCCTGCCGCAGGCGATCGAGCGCCTCTACGCCACCGACCAAACTCTCCCGCTCGGCCTGATCTGCGACTCGCACCGCCAACTTGCCGCGTGGACTCTCCTGCCCATCCATGCGCTGTTTCTCGAGCGCCGCCTGCTCACACCGGGAATTGTGAAGACGCTTCGTTCCGCCGGCAAGAAGGTATTTGTCTGGACCGTAAACCACGAGCGCGAAATGCGCCGCTGCGCCGGCCTGGCAGCTGACGGGATTATTTCCGACGACACAAAACTTCTCGCGGAAACTCTGAAAGAAACGAGGGTTTGAACCGGGTGGAGCAGGGCGATATTAACTCCGCCTGAAACTCGCGCCTGAAGCCTATTCTGACGCCGTCTCGACCTTGTCCTCTTCCTGCTCCTTCTTAAGACGCCGAAGAATCGAGGTGGGATGAATACCCAGGATCCGCGCCGCCTGCGCCTTGTTGTTTCCCGTAAGCGTCAGGACCTCGTGGATGTAGCGCTCCTCCAACTCGCGCAGCGTGACCCACTGCTGTCCGGTCGGGGAAAGGTCCATGTGCGAGGGCTCGTGCGTCTCCACCGGCTCGGAATAATCGCGAATCTCCTCCGGCAGATACTCGGCGTCAATGTCGCCCTCGGGCGCCAGGATCATGGTGCGTTCGATCACGTTCTTCAGCTCGCGGATATTTCCCGGCCACAGATGCCGCTTGAGCAGCTCCGCCGCCGCCGGCGTGAACCCGGTGAAGCTCTTTTTCATCTCCTTGTTAAAGCGCTCCAGCAGTGCGACCGCCAGCGGCAGTATGTCCTCTTTGCGCTCGCGCAGCGGCGGCAGGGTGATCGGCAGCACATTCAGCCGGTAAAACAAGTCTTCCCGGAACTGCCCCCGCGCTACCGCGTCCTTCAGGTTGCTATTGGTTGCCGCGATGATGCGCACGTCCACCTTGATCAGCCGCGTCCCGCCCAGCCGCATGAAGGTGCCTTCCTCCAGCACACGCAGGATCTTGGCCTGCACGCTGGCCGACATGTTGCCGATCTCGTCGAGAAACACCGTGCCGCCCTGCGCTCGCTCCAGCAGGCCTTCCTTGCGGCGGCGCGCGTCGGTGAAGGCCCCCGGCTCGTAGCCGAACAGTTCGCTTTCCAGCAGCGTGTCCGGCATGGCCGCGCAGTTCAGCTCCAGCAGCGGCATCTGCGCCCGCGGACTGTTATAGTGCAGCGCCTTGGCGAGCACGCCCTTGCCGGTTCCGCTCTCGCCCAGAATGAGGATGGTCGTGTGCTCCGACTGCGCCGCCTTCTCGCAGATTTCCAGCAGGTGTTGCATCTCCGGATTAATGGTTTTCACCATCCCGAAGTCGTAGCGGCCCTTCGCCGTCTCCACCGACTCGCTTACGCGCACGCGCAGCGCCAGCATCTCCAGAGCACGCCGGATGGTGTTCACCATGTCGGCGAGGTGGAAGGGCTTGCTCAGGTAGTCATGTGCGCCCAGCTTCATGGCCTCCACCGCGCGGTCGATCATGTGGTAGGCGCTCATCATGACCACGATCGTGCCCGGGCTCTGGCGCTTGATCTGGCGCAGCACTTCGATGCCGTCGATGCCGGGCAGCACCACGTCCAGCATGACCACCGCCGGATGCTCGCGCGCGAAGATTTCCAGCGCCTCTTCGCCGGTCGTGGCAAGGAAGACTTCGAACCCTTCATCGCGCAGCGCCCGCGAGATGGTGCGCAGGGTTAGCGCCTCGTCGTCCACAACCAGAATCGAATACGCCATCGCGTTCGCCTCGTTTTACTCAACTCCGTAACTGCGTAATCGGGTACCTGCGGAATCGGAAAACTTCTGAACGTGCGGTTCGATTTCCCGATTACCCGATTCCGCAATCATCCGACCACCAGATCGCCCGACGACTCCGGCTGCCTTTCAATCTTTCCTTCCTGCCGGATGGGCAGCACGATGCGCACGGTCGTGCCGCGGTCGGGAATGCTCTCGACCTTGATGTCCCCGCCGTGGCTGCGCGCGTAGGCGTGACTGATACTCAGGCCCAGGCCGGTGCCCTTGCCGCGCTTGGTGGTGAAGAACGGCTCCAGCACGTGCGGCAGGATATCGGCGGGAATTCCGCTACCGGTGTCCGACACGGAAAGCTCCACACTTTCGGTGAACTTGAGTTTGTGCACGTCGATGGCGATGCTGCCGCCGTCGGGCATGGCTTCCGCCGCGTTGAGCAACAGGTTCATCAGGATCTGCGAGAGCTGGTTGGAGTCGGCGGTGATGGCGGGCAAATCGTGCGCGATGAGAGTCTCCAGCTTGATGGCCCGGAACATCGGCTGGTGGCGCAGGAACGCCAGCGTGTCCTCCACCAGACGGCCGATATGGATCTTCGTGAGCTGCAGCGGGCCGGGACGCGCGTAGTTGATCAGCCCGCGAATGGTGGACGAGATGCGCTTGGTGCCCGCGATGCACTGCTCGATCTCCTCGCGCCGTTCGGGATCATCCGTCGCTTTCCACTCCAGCTCGAGGTGCGACAAAATCCCGAGCAGGGGATTGTTGATCTCGTGGGCCGCGCCCAGCGCCAGTTGCGCCAGCGCCGCGTATTTTTCGTAGGCCGCGAGCTGTGCCTCAAACTGCATCTTATCGCGCGCCAGGTTGCGCTCGGCGTTAATGCGGTTCACCAGCTCTTGCTGCGCCAGATCGCGCTCGCGCTCGCGATATTCGACCAGCTCGCGCAGGTGCGCGATCTCCGCCCACGCTTCCTTCTTTTTTTCCAGGCGATGCTGAGCGGCGGCCAGAGCTACTCCCAGGGCGATCACCAGGGAGGGCAGAGTCCAGAGGTAGAGATGCGGAATGTCCACCCAATCGGGCGGGACCAGCAGATAGAACACTCCCAGCACGACGACGGCGAGCACGGCGGCGATGGCAAGCATCTCCAGACGCACGCGCGCGTCGGAGCGAACCTCGCGGCCTAAGCCGTTTTCGCCCATAGCTTCTCATCATAACCGTTGTCCCCGCATCTTCAATAACCTGGAGGGCCCACGCATTCCCCATGCATAGAAACTTGGGGGTTGGCCCACCCCTTTCCGTCAAAACAAATGCTGCGGTTGCCCCACCCTTGTCTCGCCTGGGAGGAGCCTGCACTGAGCGGATCAACGCGCGAGACAGGGTCCGGAGTTTTCGCCTTCCCGCTCCCACCTGTCCCTGTGGCACACGGGGAGCAGGCCCACGCTTTCCTCATCTTGTTGCCGTTGCCGACGAGAACATGCGGCATATCGGACCTTGATCGCGCGTCCCTCCGGGACGCTTGATGGCAGCCCAGCGATTAATCGCTGGGTTAGCATCCCAAAACTCAGTCAGTCCGGCAGGACGGTTGAAAAACAATGACCGCCGCGGCAAATTTTAATTGATCTATGGGGGTTTCTCGCCTTCCCGCTCCCACCTGTCCCTGTGGCACGAGCGCCCTCGCGTGTGCAGAGTCGTGAGCTCGCGAAGCGAGCGACAGAACCTAGCCCGACACGTCAGTGCCGGGAAGACTCACAATAAATCTTGTGCGTGGCGGTTTTGCAAGCGCACAGCTTTCACCCGTACTGCCTGGAGCGAGCGGTTTTGACTTTGGGTCGCGATCAGGCCCCTTTGAGGGGCCCGCGACCCGTAAAGCCTCCGGCTCTGCCGGAGGATACTTACCGCGGAAAGCTACTTTGGTGATCCAGCAGTGGGTGTTCTTTGGTCCCTCACAGGTATGCCAACCGCGCCAGCCAAGCGCTGGCGAAAATTCTCCCAATCCTTGCCATGTCGCGCAAGAATCTCTGTCACGTCAAACCAGTGGTTAGTTGTTGGCGATTCGTTTTGGAGTTTGAATATTTCCAAGCCTTTCTTGGAAATCACCGTCCAAAATTCAGGGAACCCAAATCTCTTGGCCTTCTGGTGTGACTTCTCCGCCTCGCCAGCGCGGTTGTGGGCGTTGCTTACATCCGTGCCGCCTTTCACCTCGATTGCGACCCTGTGGTGCGTACGGTCAGCCACGACTTCTTGAATCGAGACATCCGGGTCGTGCGAGAGGGAAATCAGCACAATTCGCCCCGCCGAATTTTCTACTTTCAACCTACTCTCGCTTCGCTCCACGATATGTTTTCCGACGATTTCAGCGATGACCAAGAACACTTCTTTCATCGCCTTCTTGCCAATCAGCGTGTTGTTGGAACCTTGCAGTTGGGAACCGTACGTCAGCAGTGGCAGCTCGCGCAGGTCACGCTCGGTGAGCTTAGGAATCTGTTTAACCAGTTCGGCTAATTGTTGCCCCATTGCCCTGCAAAACGCGGGCAGTTCCTGTTTTTGTTTTTCGCTGATTACGCCGCTTTCCTCCATGCTCTTGAATCGGCCCATGCCGGTAGTGCCTTTGTAAAAACGGTTCTGCACAAGAATCTGGTGAACTGCGCATTCTATGCGGCTTTCTGAAGAACCAGGAATTGGGTCTTGGTGGCGGCCAGCCGCTGCGCCTTGAGCAGCAGGTAGTTCAGGTCGCGGTAGCCGCGGCCACGACGTA
>JAIQFT010000049.1 GCA_020073185.1 Terriglobia bacterium | reverse complement strand
CGCGTACGCCACCAAAATCCTCCGCCGCAGATCGTCGGAAAAGGCTCGTGCCATCAGCTGTATTCGCAGAGACCGCCAGCACCAGCAGCTTACGTCCAAACACTCATTCGCGGGTATATCTACTCGGGAACCGCTCTAACTAGATCGTGATGCGATATTTAATCGGCGGTATCCCAGCTAGTTCACGGAGTGGACTGAGTCGGGCGTCATCAGCGCAATATCACACCCGGATCCACCCGGAGAGCAGAAGACGATACCGCGCCGCACTATTTTCACGGGCGCATTCAGAGGAGCGTGCGGGTTCATCTTACCGGCCAGAGCGGAGCGCAGCGCGCCTTCCGCTGCATGAAGCTGCTCAGAGCCGGAGATGAATTTTACTTCTTCAATTTTGCCGCCTGTGGTGACCAGCACAAAGAACTCGGCGCTTCCCCCGCCGGTTACGATCTTGGTCAAATGGATGGTGCGTGCGCGGCTGAGAGCTTCGGGTGCATCCTTCATGGCAAGAGCAACGGCGGCATCGCTGCCCGCAACATGCTTGAGTCGGCCCTGAATCTCGCTCTTTGCCGCAGGATCGCCGAAGCCCGATGGCACGGATGATTTAAGAGCCTGAGCGTAAATCTTCGCAGCAGCGGTGCGCTTGCCCTGCTTCTCGTATAACTGGGCGAGGTGGTCGCCAACCGTGGGCGCCTGCAAAAGTTCCCAGGCGGCATAAAGAAACTCTTCTGCCTTAGCCAGGTCAGCGCGGCGAAAATAAACCCAGCCCAGCGTATCCCAGTAGCTGCCGAGAGAAGAGGTGTGCTGCAAATCATTAAGGCGTAGGTCCGTTAGGTTTGTAAGCTGTGTCTCCTCAGCCTCGGCTTTCACCGCGCGCAAAGCCCATTGTTCCGCCAAATCGAGCTTGAGATTTTTATCCGCCAACTCGTACGCCAGGTTGTTCATCATCAAGGGAGTGGGTTCAAGGTCCACAGCCTTCTGCAGAGTGGCGATACCCTTCTCCAGCTCACCGGCGCGCATGTACGCGGTGCCAAGATTTTGTCGCAGAGTTGCGGTCTGCGGGTTGCGTTCGACGGCGGGTTCGAGGACGCCTATAGCCTCGGAATACTGACTGTCCGAAATCAGCAGGCCGCTAAGTCGATCGGCAGCGTCAACGTCCTCTGGTGCGACCTTTAGGAGCTTGCGCCATGCCTCGATCGCATCCTTATGCTTGCCCGCCGAAGTCATGGCGAGGGCCACACCGCGCAAAACCAACACATCGCCGGGGTTGACTTCCATTTCCTTGCGGAAAGCATCGATTGCATCATCCGTGCGGCGCATGGCCATATACGCGCCGGCAATCCCGGCCCACGCACGCGGGAATTTGGGATCGATCACCAGCACCCGCCGGCAACTTTCCACGGCGCCCTGCAAATCCCCACGCTGGAAAGCCTGCCCTGCCTCCAACCATATGCGCACTGCTTCTGGATTGCGGCCCTCCAGGAACGCCAACGCGTCGTTCTGCCGGATCGTAGGCTTCTGGTCCTTGGCCGTCAGGACGATGTAGCGTCCCGCGTCGTCCTCCGTCGCCTTGACGAACTTCTTCCATTCCGCTTGCTTGGCAACCGGTACCTCATGCTGCTTGATGACCAGCCGCCGTTGGGCGGTCAACAGCCCTTGCTTGAGTTCGTAGTCCGCGTGGTACTCGGCGTAATCGTTGCTCAGGTCAACATTGGCGGGTACTTCTGGCGTGTAGCTGGGTGGCATCTGCATCTTTGAGGTGTACGTGAACCGGGCAGGCGGTCCCAGCTCAACCGGGTCCACCGATTTCTCGTCTTCCTGGCGCACGGTGGGCAGGGCAAAGGGCGGCAGGGCCGGCAGGATGCGCCGGTTCGACCAGTCCGCATAATCCTTGCGGTTGTACGAGTAGCTGAATTCGAATGGCTGGTCAATGGCCACCGGCGAACTAACCTTGACGTCGTCCACGGTTCCAGCGAAGCCGGTGCCATACGAGATGTTCTGCACCAGTTGCTTCCACTGTGGCTGTGCCACGTGGCGAAAGGCCAGGCGAACCAGTACCTCGCCGTCGCCCTGCGTGCTACGGCGAATCTCGCCGGTCAAGACGCCGTCGTCGTCCAGCTTGCCTTCGAAGTCGAACTGTTCCAAGTTGCTAATGGCACCCGCGGCCGGGGTCTTGACCAGTTGCGGCTTATCGGAGACGAGCAGCGACTGTTTGTCGCGAAAGCCATAGAGCAGCAAGCCGAAGGGCACGACCTCGGGCGTGGTGTCGAGCCAGATGGTGTCGTTGCCCAGCGTCACCCGGCTGATGACATGGTCGAACTGCGCCGGCGAGGGTACGTCCTCGTCAATCTTTCGCGACGAGCTCACCAGCACCGGGTAGGCGGTGATGCCGACAGCCTGCAGCAGCGACGCCAGCAGCGTGTGCTTGTCCTTGCAGTCGCCGTACTGATTGGAGAGCACGTCGGCGGCAGCATGCGGCTGATACCGCCCGGCGCCGAAGTCAATCCCGATGTAACGGAACTCGGTGGAGACGTACCGGTAGATGGCGCGCACCTTGTCGAGGTCGGTGGCGGCATTGCGCGTTAGCTCGGCGGCCTTGGCGCGCACTTCCGCGGATGGCACAACGCGGGCGCGCTGCAGATCGTCGTACCACTTCCCCAATTCCTCCCAGGAACGGAAGCTGGTCATTTGCACCGAAGGCGGCGGCGGCTCTTTCTTGCTTTCCTTGCTCTTTTCCTCGTCGCTCTTGCGCCGCAGGTTGCTGGTTTTCCAGATGTAGATGCGGCGCGTGCCCTCCTCGCGGATCGCCGGTTGCACATCGCTGTTCTTCACCTTCAGCGAGCGCTCGCGTGGCACGCTGACTTCAAGCTGCTCGTCGAGAACGATGCCGTCGCGCGTGAAATTGTAGTTCAGCCAGAACTGGCCCACCACCTGCGGAGTATGCGTTTGCCAGTGGACGCGGTACTCCAGCACGTCGCCCGGACTGAGGCCCTTGACGGCGACCTGTTTTTGGCGCAGGTCGCTGTACAGCGGCGCCGCGCGAGAAACTTCGGACTCCATGTCCTGGATGTTTTCCGGCGGCGTAATCACCACCGTGCCGTCCGCCTTGCGCACGCGCACGTAGGCGATCTCAACCGTCTCGTTGGCTTTCTGGTAGGAAAAGGTAAGCAGCCCCCATTGCTGAACGCCGGCATCGGTCTGGATGCGCATGCGGGCCGTCACCTCCTGCGTTCCGGTACCGTCGATCTGGAAGGCGTGGTTGGAGACGAAGCTCTCGATGGCGACGGCTTCCTGGGAATAATCGGGTGTGACCGGTTTGGCCTGCGCCACCGCTGGCGCAACCAGCAGTGAGGCCAGGAGGCCGATCAGCAGGGCGCGCGTCCACGCCGACACGAATCGCGCCAAGGTAAATGCGGGAAGCATGAAATCCCTTTCCTGATGGATTGGCTCCCCATTTTTACCCGGGAAACACCCTGATTCAATCGCCGAATTTGACTCGCCTGGCGGCAGGGACCCGCCGTGTCCCAAAAACGGAACTCACCGGCGGAGGCCCACCAACCACCGCCGTTGCGAGATCAGGTCGTCTTGGTCCGCAGATTCATGTCCACGGCGGCCGGCGAGTGCGTCAGTGCGCCGATGGAAATGTACTCCACGCCCGTTTCCGCATAAGCGCGCACCGTTTGCAGGTTGATGCCGCCCGAGACTTCCAGCGGCACGCGCCGCGTGTGCTTCTCCAGGCGCTCCACCGCGCGCCTGACGTCCTCCACCGACATATTGTCCAGCAGCACCGCCTCCGCGCCGTGCTGCAAGGCTTGCTCGAACTCTTCCAGGGTGCGCACTTCGATCTCGATGGGCTGATCGCCGCGGCGATTGCGGTGCGCCCGTGCCAGCACCGGCGCGATTCCGCCCGCCAGCGCGATGTGATTGTTCTTGATCAGCACGCCATCGCTGAGATCGAGCCGGTGATTATGTCCGCCGCCGCAGCGCACGCCGTACTTGTCGAGCAAGCGCAACCCGGGCGCGGTCTTGCGCGTGTCGAGGATGCGCGCCTTCGTGCCTTCGACCGCGTCGACAAATTTGCGCGTCATGGTGGCGATCCCGCTGAGCCGCTGCAACAGGTTCAGGATCACCCGCTCGCACGACAGAATCACGCGCGCGTTGTGTTGGATCACGGCCACGAAGTCGCCCTTCTTCAGGCGCACGCCGTCGAAAATTTCCGGATGGCTCCTGACGTCGGCATAGCCGCTCACCGTGCCGTCCAGTTGCGCAAACACTTCCAGCGTGCGCGCGATCACGCCCACTCCGGCGAGCACGCAATCCTGCTTCGTCATCACCGTCGCCGTCGCCTGCTGCTGCGGCTCGATGCAGGCATAGGTCGTCGCATCGCGCGTCGCCCTATCTTCCAGCAGCGCGTTTTCCAGGATCGCCGTGATTCTCCGCGATTGCCAATCCATGTCGTTCAAAAAGTTTCCGGTTTCCGGTTTCAAGTTTCCAGATCGACCCGCCGAAGCGTGAACGAGAAACTAGAAACCAGAAACTGGCGACTGTTACTTCAGTTCTCCCAATGCCGCTCCTGTTTTTTCGCGCAGCGTTCTTGATTCCGCCAACTGCTTCCGCAAGCCCTCTACCACCTTCGCCGGGGCCTTCGCCAGAAACCGTTCGTTGTCCAACTGCCGCTCTGCGCTCTCGATCTGCTTCTCGATCCTCGCCAGTTCCTTGCTCAACCGTTCGCGTTCCGCCGCCACGTCAATTTTCTTTTCGTACAGCACGCGCACGTCGAACCGGGCGGTCGAGCGCGCCCCGGCTTCCTTGGTCAGCGACTGCGGCACAAACGCCATCGCCTCCACGTTCGCTAGCCGCTCCACTGCGCCGCGGTTCTCCTCGAAGATTTGCCGCACGCCGTCCGGCGTGTGCACCTGGATGGGAATATTCTGCCGCGGCTCGACCTTCAACTCCGCCCGCAAATTGCGCACGCTGACAATCAAGTCCTGGAGGATCGCCATCTCCGTCTCGGCTGCTTCATCCACCTGCCGCGCGTCAGCCTGCGGATACTGCGCCAGCGCGATGGATTTCAGCGGCGGCTTCTGCTCGTAAAGCGCGTGCCAGATTTCCTCGGTAATAAACGGCATGATGGGATGCAGCAACCGCAGCGCTGCCTCAAACAGCGCCACCAGGTTGGCGCATGCGCGCGCCACCGTCTCGCGATCCTCGCCGTTCAACCGCGGCTTGATCAGCTCCAGGTACCAGTCGCAGAACTCGCCCCAGAAAAACTGATAGATCACGTGGCACGCGGTGTCGAAGCGATACGTCCGGATTGCCTCGTTCATCTCCTGCGCCACGCGATTGAACCGCGAGAGAATCCAACGGTCTTCCAGCCCCGCCGCCTGAAAGCCTTCTATGCCGGCGGCTCGCGGCGGAATACGTCCAGAGACGACGACCTTCGTTCCGTTCCTCGATCCTGCTGTCACTACCCGGCGTCGGAATTCCTCTTGCGACCACGCGCCGCCCTGCTCCGCGCGTTCGACATTCATAAACAGGAACCGCGCCGCGTTCCAGATCTTGTTGGCAAACGCGCGATATCCCTCCGTGCGAGACGGATTGAACGCAATATCCGTTCCCGGCGCGGCCTGCGCGGCTAGCGTGAACCGCGTCGCGTCGGTGCCGTACTGTTCGATCACCTCGATCGGATCCAGCACGTTGCCCTTGGTCTTCGACATCTTCTGCCGCTCCGCGTCCCGCACCAGCGCGTGGATGTAGACCTCGCGAAACGGCACACTCTCCGCCAACTCATCCGCCGCCGGCCGCTCCTTGCCTGGATCCTGAAGCCTGGATCCTGAAGCCATGAAGTGACATCCCATCATCACCATCCGCGCCACCCAGAAGAACAAGATGTCGAAGCCGGTAATCAGCAGCGTGTTGGGATAAAACACTTCCAAGTCTCGCGTCGCGTCGGGCCAGCCCAGAGTGGTGAACGGAAGCAGCGCCGAGGAGAACCACGTATCCAGCACGTCCGGATCCTGCTCGAGCTGATTGCTCCCGCACCGTGGGCACGCCGTGGGCGCATCACGCGCCACTGCGATCTTGCGACATTGCGCGCAGTGCCACGCCGGAATGCGATGTCCCCACCACAACTGCCGCGAGATGCACCAGTCGTGCAGGTTCTCCATCCATTGCAGATAAACTGCCGCGTTGTTTTCCGGCGTGAAGCGCAGCGCGCCGGTCTTCACCGCTTCCGCCGCCGCGCCCGCCATGCTCGTCAATGTGGCGGCGGAATCTGTTCCGACGTAATCCGGCAGCTTGTTCACCGCCACAAACCACTGCGTCGAGAGCCGCGGCTCCACGATCGTCCGGCACCGCTGACACTTCCCCAGCGGCACCACGTAAGGCTTGGTTCCGGCGAGCAGCCCCTGTGCCTGCAGGTCGCGCACGATGCGTTCGCGCGCCTCCAGGCGTTCGAGTCCCGCGTACGCACCCGCGTTTTCGTTCATACGCGCGTGCTCGTCCATCACCGTGATCTGCGGCAGGTCGTGGCGCAATCCGGCTTGATAGTCGTTGGGATCGTGCGCCGGCGTGACCTTCACCGCGCCCGTGCCGAACTCCGGCTTGGCAACTTCATCCAGGATGATGGGAATCTCGCGGTTCATCAGCGGCAGGACGACCTTCTTCCCGTGCAGATGCCGGTAACGCGCATCCGCCGGATTCACCGCCACCGCCGTGTCGCCCAGCATCGTTTCCGGACGCGTCGTCGCGACGGTGATGAACTCTGCCGGCGATCCGCTCACCGGATACTTGATCAGGTAGAGCTCTCCCGGCGTGTCCTCGTGCACTACTTCGAGATCGCTGATCGCCGTCGTACACCGCGGGCACCAGTTGACGATGTACACTCCGCGATAGATCAGCCCCTGCTCGTACAGGCGCACGAACACTTCCTTCACCGCGCGCGACAGCCGTTCGTCCATGGTGAAGTACTCGCGCTCCCAGTCCACCGACGTGCCCAGCCGCTTCATCTGCTTGAGGATGGTTCCGCCGTAGTGCTCGCGCCACTGCCACACCCGCGCCAGAAACTTCTCGCGCCCCATCTGGCGCCGGTCCACGCCCTCGCTGGCCAGTTGACGCTCCACCAGCATCTGGGTGGCGATGCCGGCGTGATCGGTGCCGGGAATCCACAGCGTTAGATCACCCTTCATGCGGTGCCAGCGCACCACGATGTCGCTCTCGGTATGTTCCAGCATGTGTCCCATATGGAGCGCGCCGGTAACGTTGGGCGGCGGCAGCAGCAAGGTGAACACGGGCGGCGCCGGTTCGCCGGGCGCGGGCGTCTTCACCGCGAACAACCGCTCGCGTACCCAGTATTCGGCCCAGCGCTGCTCGATCGCGCCCGGGTCATACGCTTTGGGTAATTCGTGGGGCATACGCTTAAGACAATATCGAATTCGAAGTAACCCTCGATATTACAGGCGGGTGGAAAACAGGGTCAAACGCAGGCGGGGATAGGCTACAGCGCGCGCCAAAACTGCCCTCTTTCCACTTTTATGCACCATGGTGTGTGCAATTTGGCGAAGCGCGTGCGCTGGCGCGCGGGCGGGCGGGGCGGGAGCTGGCCTGGGCGGGGGCGCGGGGGGCGAGCGCGGACGCGTAACTTACTGCATTGCCTCCTTGCCAGCACCGAACATCGTCCTAAATGACAAACGGCGCTCCGAACATCGGAGCACCGTTCATTTTATCCCGCCTCAGAGCCGCGTTTCGTAACGGCCTCATGCCTGCCCGTTTTGGAGCGCAACGTTCAATTCCCGTTTTGGACGATTAACACCTGCCTCCTGGTTGTTGTTTCCTGTAACGGTCTCGATCTTGCAAGAGTATGCTGTGCTCGGAGTTTGTTCCGCCTCCCCGAAGAGCAGTTCCCACCATCGGAATGCAACACCCACCGAGGCGAACGTCCGAACACCCAGGACTTAACCCACAAACTAAGGAGTCCGACTAGTGCGGATTCCTAGGGTGGATGTCCAACAGCCAAATGAGTTGTAGACATTAGTCAATGACATCGCACGCGCGATGCGGCTCAAGTAAAAGGGGCTCAGTGTGGGGCCAACAGTGAATCGCACACTTAAACTCACCGCATTACTTCTCTGCTTGTGCGTTGCTGTTCCGGCAGCTTACGCGCCGGGAAATGGCCATGCTGCAGACCTCGACGAGATCAGCGGCCCACGTCCCCGGGAGGGGTTCTCGGTGGTGACCCCGGAAGACATCGAGAAGCTTTGCCAGGTCGCCATTGAACGGGGCGAAAGACCCAGCCACGAGGGTAGCTTGGTCTTGGAGTTCAGGTCCGGCGCATTACGCCAGTACGTTGCGCTGACGTTCGCCCTCGGGCTGTTCGGAAGCTTTGTAGCCATTGAAAGGATCGACTTCATCCAGGAACAGTGGCGAGTAAACGTCCTCCATCAGGATGAGATTGACCAGTGGGTGGTTTCCGCCAACGCCAACGGCACGGCCCGCTACGTTTGGCACAAGCATCTGCTCGAAGACAAGGGGGCGATACTGAAGGAGGAGTTTCTCCCCGTCGATGAGGACAGCGCGAAAGCAATCGTTGAAAAGATCGCTGCGCGATTTCTCCCGAATCGGGCGGCAGGGTGGCGAACTGCCGTCATGAAGAAGCGGCAGACTGTGGCAGGTTTGCAGCCAGAGCGTTGGATCGACGACGAACTGGCAAGGTGCAAGTTCAACGACGCACGCCACGGCAAGAGGCTGCGGAAGCTACTGGGGCAACTCTCAGACCAGGTCGGTGGGGAATCCCGTGGGCTGGTCAGGATTGGGCTAGCATCACAGCGGCGTACCGCTTCTTCTCCAACCCGCGGGTCAGCGAGGAAGCGATTCTGGGCGGGCATTATCACGCTACGCGGGACCGGATCACCGCCTGTAGCGCGCTCTTCCTGATGCTGCCCGACACGACTGAGTTCAGTTTCCGCCGCAATGATGTAGCACCCGTTGGCATCCTTCACAAGCCCTACAATGGCGGGTGGCTAACCTTTCTGCCGTCAGAGAACTGTGGGCGCCCCACCTTTCGCGGTTTTCGAAAGGTGGAAAATAGCCGACTCAACCCTCGCGATCGATTGATTGAAGCTACTTGATCGTATTTTCGTATAGTCTAGTAACCGTTTGACCCCGCCTGACGTGCTTTCTGCACTACATCTACCCGCGACAGGTCGAAGCAGTCCTGGCGGTGCATAATGCGGCTGTAGACCAGTACCACAGGTTCCGAGGTGGTGAGGTCGAGCTTATCTTCTTGATTGTCACAAAACGTGACGAACTGGGAAAACATGGGATACGTCTGCACGGGCTTGACTTCAACGTTGGTGAACAGTTTGTCTCCATGGCGAAACACCAGGGCTCTGACCACGTTCCCGTACAGGTACTGGTACGGGTTATCCTGATAGGCGGGAAATGCGGGTCCGGATTTCTTTGCGACGGTGGAGGATTCTGAGCTGGATGCCAGAATCAGGACAAGAACGGCCAGCCCAAGAACGAAGACGATGCGGCAACCAAGCTTCATACATTAGTCCTTTAGAAATGAGCGGCGATTCCGCCGCCAACTGACGTCACAGTCCATTTCTCATTCGCGACCTGCGTCCAGCCGCGCCTCGTGGCAAACATTGGACAGCAAGTCCTTCCCGCCTGGCGACAGCGTCCAATGCCACCGCGATGGATCGAAATGGCATGTATTGTCATGGCCCTAGGATAGGGCGATAGAAGCGGATCTGTATCCAGATGGACCAGTAATAGGTAATCGAGCAAGGTTACTGACGGATCAGGCTGGCTTTGACTTTCTCTCTGCGGTGGGGTCGGGCAATTGGTTCTTGCAACCGGAAATTGGCGGGTGGTAAACAGAGTCGAACGGTGGCAGGGGCGTTATCCTTCGGGAAGAAATCAGACTGCACGCAACCTCCCCTGCGATTACCACTCGGTTAGCAAGGCGGGGCGGCGCCGGGCGGTACAGGAGCGTGAGCACGGGCAAGGTTGCGCGAGCCGGCCATGAACTCCTTTGCGCCCCGCGTGGCGATGCTGAGCGGCCGTTGATCGCGCACCATACTCGCGTTGCAAATCGACAAATCGTGCTGAGCCGATGTGCCCTGCGTCACTGCGGCAAAAAACGCGCACGCGTAGACTTGAGTTAGACAATCGAGAGCGCCGAGCCGCAGGACTGACCCGACGCTTGAGGAGATGTGCCATGACTGCCACAACTCCACAAGTCGCGCTCGCCATCCGCAACGTGCTGGTCGCAACCGATTTTTCTCCCTGCTCGGAACGAGCCTTACTGCACGCCGTGGCCGCGGCCCATCACTTCGGCTCCACGCTGCACCTGGTACACGTCGTGCAACCCGGACTTTTTTCCTTTGTCCCGCCCGAAGCTTACCTAGGCAGTACCGAGGCGGTCGCGCGCGCCATGGACCTGGCCCGCACCGAAACCCGCGCCCTGCTCGATCGTGTTCTGGCCCGCACGCATTGCCAGGACCTGACCCATCATGCCTGGATCCAGGCGGGCGCGGTTGGCGAGGTACTGCGCGCCATCATGGAACGCGAGCACATCGATCTCGCCGTGGTCGGCACGCATGGCAGGACGGGGGTACGCAAGCTGGTCCTGGGGTCGGTCGCTGAAGATGTTTTCCGCTATGCCTCATGCCCGGTGCTGACCGTCGGTCCGCATTCCTGGCAGTCCGACCCGCAGACGGTGCGCTTGAAGCACGTTCTGTTTCCCACCGACTTCTCCCCGGACTCGGCGCGCGCCCTGCCGTTGGCCATGGCCATCGCCGCAGATTTCGCCGCCCAGCTCACCCTGTTGCACGTGGTCGAACGCCTCGACGGCGAAGCCGCCCACGATCGTCAGCGGATCATAAACGCGCTGGAACGGCGCATGATCGAAATGGTGGCCGCCGCCGGGGCAATGCCGCCGTGGGTTGACCTTCATGTGGCCTTCGGCAATGTCGCCGATATGGTTATCGGAACGGCCGCACGCCTTGGGGTGGACCTGGTCGCCTTCGGTCTGAAGGCGCCCGACACTTTTGTGGACCACTTGCCCTGGATGCACGCATACAAGGTGGCGTGCCAGGTCGAATGCCCGGTGCTCAGCTTGCGCGGTCCATCCGCCCGGTGGTAGACGGACTAGGCCGGCTCCGCGCCTGATGAACGCTTGTATTTTTTATTGCGCAGTGGCTTCAGCACCGCCGATTTCTATTGGCGGGTGCCCATCAGCGGCTACGATTTTAGTTCCTTCACGATCGCCGCGATCAGTACGCCTTGATACCGCTCCAGCACGCGGCTGACCGCTTGCGCGAGACGCTGTTCGTCCGGGACCGCAACCGCGAACGCCGCTTGTGCAGGAGGCTCCATCTCCGGCTGCGGCGCGGGCGCCGGCGGCGCTTGCTTCTGCGCCGCTTCCAATTCGGCCGCGAATTGAGCCACGAGTTGTTGCGTAAGGTTGTGGGTCTCAGCAGCAGCGGCCGCCGCCGCGCTTTCCGCCGACACGGCTTCGGGGTGCGGCGCCATCATTTCCGCGATTCCTGTTTCCGGCTCGGGCGAAACCTCCAGCGGTTGCGTATCCATTCCGACCTCCGCTTCCGGCACGGCTTGCAGCCGTTGCGTTTTCACCCCGACCTCAGGTTGCGGCTCGGCTTCAGGCGCGGGCGCTGCGGCGGGAGCCCCGCCGGAGAACCCCAAAGCATCCCTCACGTCCGGATCGCCCCAATGCGGATTGGGTGTTTCCGGCAGAGAATCGTCGACAGGGGCGCGCGACTCAACTTCCAGTTCCATCTCTTCGGGCGGCTGCTCCATGACGATTCCGACCGGTACGTCCTCCGGATGCTCCTGGCCGAACTTGGTGGCGAATTGCGTGATGTCCGACGGATTGGTGACCAGCGCCGCGTCCTGCACAATCGGCACCTGTGCTGCCGATTCCTGCGCCGTGACTTCCAGTTCCGCCGCGGGCGGTACGTCCATCGCCGCAGTTCGCGGCGCCGAGGTAAACTCCAACTCCGCCGGCGGCGCAAGCACTGCCGCTTCGGTATGGTCCAGGTCGAAAACCGGCGAGGGCGCACTCAAATCAAACGTTTGCGGTTGACTCTCTGCCGCATAGGCGGCGGGCGCTGCTTCCACCCCAAACTCCGGCACAGGTCTTGCCGGTACGGCCTCCAAATGTTCGATCCCCAGCGCAGGCGCAGACGCCACTTCCTGCGACATCTCCGGCGCTTTGGCGGCGGCATCATCCTCGGGCGCGGCCCCCGCCTTCCACTCGGCGTAGCTTTCGTCCTCGAATTCCTGCAGCGCCGGCATCCCGGCGGCCTTTCCCGCTTCCGGCGGCGCCGGAGGATGGATTTTCTCCTCGAATTTGCGCACCACGGCGAGCAGATCGGTGGGCAAGAACGGCTTGGTCAGCACCCCGTCGGCCCTCACCCGGTTGCCGTCCGCAGCGTTGAACGGCTCCATGGGGGCCACCGTCAGCAGCACCGGCACCTGCGCCGTTTCGGCCGCGTTTTTCACCTTTTCGCAGACTTCCAGGCCGCTATAGCCCGGCATGTAAACATCGAGGATGATGAGCTCCGGCTTTTCCGCCACGATCTTCTTCATCGCGGCCGCGCCGTTGCTGACCGCGACCACAATGTAGCCGGCGTCGCTGAGGATCTTGCAGCCCATCTTCTGGGCAGTGATATTGTCGTCCGCTAGAAGTACCTTTAGCGCCACTACGAGCCTCTTGAGGGGGAGCGTAACCCCGAAGTTACTGTTTCTGCCCTTTCAAGTCAACCCAAACAGCAACCCGGTGGAGCTCCCTCATCCACCATCGGACATGTCCCTTCAGGCACGAAGCTTTCGGCTTCCACCCAAGCAGGTTGCACCAAAACAGAAGGGCGACGGGAGGCCGCCCTTCTTGCCCGCAGCCTGAAGCCTGCAGTCTAGAACGGAATCAGCTTCCCCAGCCCCTTCTTCTTTTTCTTCTTGCTGGTCGACGACGAGTTCTTATCATTGGCACTACTGCCAGCAGAAGAGGCAGCCGCTGAAGAACTGGAATCCGCCGCCGTCGGCACGGCCTGGCCTGCGGCCGCTTCGTTGATCTGCGCCGGAGGCGTCGCTGGAGCGGACGACTTCGCCGCCGGATCCGCGCTGTCCGCCGGCTTGATGGGCCTCAGCTCCGGCGGCCCGGTGTCGCCCGCATTCTCCGCCGGCGCCGCGTCGCTGCGCGGCACAGGCTGATTGGGCAGCGGTGTGGTGGCGCCCTTCACTGTTTCCACGCTGACGCTGCCCGTTCCTGCCGGCGGCTTGCCGGTGGCCGCGTGATACGCCGCCATATTTGCTTTGACGATGTCGGGCGCGTTGGTCGGCGTCGGATCCACCAGGGTCGGCTCGCCCACCCGCGCTGCCAGCGAGGTGTCGGGGCTGCGATGCAGGTTCAGCTTGAGCTTGCCCCAGTGTCCCAGTTCGCGCCGGCTCTCTTCTTCCTTCTTGTTCTGCGCGATCATCTCCGGGGTGGGCGTGGGAACCGGCCGGTGCAATGCCTCCAGACGCTTGCGGGCATCGCCGGCGCGGTTGGTCATCGGGTAACGGGTGATGATGCGCGCGTAGGCGACCGCGGCCTTGTCGGTAAATCCCTTGAGCAACTTCCCCTTGGCCACTTCATCGAATTTTGCCGCGCGGATCACGTCAATCTGCCGCTCGTAGGCATTGCCCAATAGGTACAGAGCCTCGTCGGCGCCGCTGTACAGGGGATACTCGTCTACCACCGTCTGCAGCCGAGCCACGGTTGCCGCCCAAGCCTCGCGCATCAGATAGAACCGCCCGATGAGGAACTCGCGCTCCGCCAGCACCTCCTGCACCTCCAGCAGCCGCTCTTTTGCCTCCGGCACCAGCTTGCTGTCGGGGAATTCCTGGATCAGCGACCGGTACTCCTCTTCCGCGCGCAAGGCGTGAGTGAAATCGCGGTCGGGCTTCTCCATTTGCCGATAGTGGATATTAGCCACCTTCAACTGCGCCTCGGCCGCTTCCGGCAGGTTGGGAAAGAAGGTTTCGAAGTCCTTGTACTCGTTCTCCGCCTGGGCCAAGGCCGCCGAGCCTCCTTCGGCGTACCAGGAATCGCCCACCGCCAGCTTGGCACGCGCGATGTACTCCGAATCCGGATAGGTGTTAATTAGCGTCTGCAAAATGATCCGCGCCTGGTCCATATGGTTGTGCTTCATCTGGTCCATGGCCCGATCAAACAACACCTTGTCCGGCTGCTTGGACCCAACATCGGCCAGCGGGTTGGAGACTTTCTTGTTGTGGCAGCCCGCCAGCGCGACCACCATCAGCGCCAGCAAGAGAAAGGAAAGAAAACGTCGCAACATGCCCTACCTCAATAGCTCTGAGAACCGAGACTCTGGAGCGGAAAACGGTACCTGCTAGTTTACAGGAGATCCGAAGTTGACGCGCACATCGAGTGAGGAGCCGTGTTCATCACTGGGGAACCCCCAGTTAGGTTCCCCCCTCCCCCACCCGGCTATCCGCCGTGAGCCATGCGTCATGCTTGGTGGACTTGACCTCGATTGCGCCACGGGCGGGAATTTGGCCCTGCAGCGGTTGTCCGTCTTTAGGCAGTTTCTGAAACTGATCCTGGGTGAACAGTCCCCCGTCAGGTAGTCCCGCGCCGCTGCGGGACTCTGCGAGAATTCTGGAGTGAGCTGTCGCGGAACTTAGGTTCCCGGGTTATGAACTGGCGTCGCTTCGCGACTCGCCTGAACAACTCGAAATTCGCGCCTCTCTACACTTTCAGCAGGGTCGCTTCGGTCGCCGCCTTGAGCAGGGATGCCGCGTTGCTCTTGATGTCGCCGGAGCCGAACACGGCGCTGCCCGCCACCAGTATCTCCGCCCCGGCGCGTACCACCTGCTGCACCGTGTCCAAGGCGATTCCGCCATCCACCTCGATGCGGTAATTCAGGTTGCGTTCGGTCCGCATGGCTGCCAGGCGCGCGATCTTGTGCAGCGACGCCGGGATGAACTTCTGCCCGCCGAAGCCGGGGTTCACCGACATCACCAGCACGAAGTCCACGAGGTCGAGCACCTCGCAAAGGGTGGCCACCGGGGTCGCGGGGTTGATCACCACGCCGGCGCGGCAGCCGTGCGACTTGATCAAAGTCAGAGTCCGGTTCAGGTGCACGCACTCTTCCTGGTGCACCGAGATCCAGTCCGCTCCGGCGTCCGCAAAGGCGCCGATGTAGAGGTCCGGGTTTTCGATCATCAGGTGACAATCCAGCGGCAACTGGGTGACTTTGCGCAACGCCTTCACCACCGGCGGCCCGATGGTGATGTTGGGCACGAAGTGGCCGTCCATCACGTCGACGTGCAGCAGCGACCCGCCACCCTGGCCCGCCGCGTGCACCTGGTCCGCCAAGTGGGCAAAATCAGCCGACAATATCGAAGGCGCCAGCTCGATCACGTTTTTCTCGCTTTCCCCCAGACGATTGCGCGCAGTTTACTACATCAGTGGATAGCCCGGCAGGGCCGGGCTGGATTCCGCCTTCCCCGCGAGACTTGCATCAGTGCCACCGAATCAATCGCCAATCCGCAAACGTCAATATTTCGATTACACTCCCTCAAACCCAGCGAGGAGATTCCGCATGCCCTGCGATCCCGAAGTGTTGAAGCAAGTCCCGCTGTTTGCCCAGCTCGACGACGAGGAGACCGCCGTCCTCGCCGCGCAGACCGAGATCAAGAGCTTCGCGCCGCGGCAGCGCATTTACAAAATCGGCGACTCCTCTGGACGCGCCTACATCGTCATCACCGGCCGCGTGCGCGTCGCCACGGTCGACGAAGACCACCAGGAAGTCGTCGTCGATGAGCCCGGGCAGGGCGAATTTTTCGGCTTCGCTTCCATGCTGGAGCAGACCCCGCACCAGACCGAGGCGCTGGCCGCCGAGGAAACCGTCTGCGTCGAGGTGGACCGCAATGACATTCTCCACCTCATCCAGCGCAAGCCGCACGCCGCCATGGACATGCTCTCCGTGCTTGGCCACCAGTTTCACGCCGCCCAGCAACTGGTGCGCATCCGCGCCGGCCGCCACCCCAACGAGATCATCGAGGAGCAGGCCACACTCGGCGAGCGCATCGCCGACTCGGTGGCCTCCTTCGGTGGCTCCTGGTCGTTCATCATCTTGTTTGGCGTCTTACTCACCATGTACACCATGATCAACGTGCGCCTCGCCAACCACGCCTGGGACCCGTATCCCTTCATCCTGCTCAACCTG
Organism: Terriglobia bacterium; assembly: GCA_020073185.1. NCBI lineage: Bacteria > Pseudomonadati > Acidobacteriota > Terriglobia > Terriglobia bacterium. The sequence continues at coordinate 16,389 of JAIQFT010000049.1, read as the reverse complement.
TTTCTCTCCATGCTGGCCGCCATCCAGGCGCCGGTCATCATGATGAGCCAGAACCGGCAGGACAAGAAAGACCGCCTGCGCGGCGAACTTGACTACGACGTCAACCGCCGCGCCCACACCGAAATCCAGGGCCTGGCCCACAAGCTCAACCTGCTCGGCGACCGCCTCGGGGACATGGAGGAACTCCTGCGCTCGAAGGCGTGAGCAGCGCACGATGGCGTGGCAGGGCTTCAGCCCATGAAACTGGCAACCCTTTGCATTTGACCGGGTGGAGCAGGACTTCAGCTCTGCGAAACCGCCGCTGTCAGAAATGGGCGATCATCGATGCGGCGTGCCATGCAGCCATTTACTGATCTCTTCAGGAAAAGCGATCACGGCGCTGCGCTCCTTGCCTTTGGGACGATGCACGGGCAGGCCCTGATGTTCCCAGCGCTGCACGGTGCGCACACCGCGGCCCGTGTAAGCGGCAATTTCTTTCCACGAATTCAGCGGCTGAAAGACCGTCGCCAGAGTGGCCCCGCACGAGGGACATCGCATCGATGCAGACATAGGACCCTCCGGTAGCTGGAGTGTCTGAATTCTTGCGAATCTCGCTGCCGGCGTAAGTGACTGCCGTCACGCTCCAGCGTGCGCCCCGCGCAGCCGGCCTCGCGGAGAGTCGAAGCTCGCCTTGTGGCTATGAGGTGTGTGGCTATAATATTTGGCAAACAACAAGTGCGGAATCTGAGTGCAATACTTCCATCCGAATGCGCACTGCCCTTTCTGCGACCACGTAGATATCGTGCGTTCGCATCGCGCCAATTACCGGGAAGTTCTCATGTCGTGGCTGGTGCGGGTCTGGCCGTTACGGTGCAATCATTGCAGTTCCCGATGGCTGGTGTTCAGTTGGGTTGACCCTAAACGCCAGCTCAATTAGGCGGTTCTGGCTACGCTGATGCGGCTGGCGCAATTTAAAGAGCGAGGAGTGGCAGTTCAAAGGGTATTTTGACATGGGCTCAGTCGCGATGCCGCTGGTTGAAGTGCGCAATGTGACCAAGGTTTTTCTGCTCGGCGAATCCGCGTGGGGCGGAGGCGCGAAGGGCGAGGTGCGGGCGCTGGACGACGTGTCGCTCGACATTCACGCGGGAGAAACGCTTGGCCTGGTGGGCGAGTCGGGCAGCGGCAAGACTACGCTGGGCAGGGTGATTTTACGGCTCATTGAGCCGACGTCGGGAACAGTGCGCTTCGCGGAAAGCGCGGACGTGCTTGCGGCGAGCGCGGCCCAGATGCGGCGGCTGCGGCGCGACATGCAAATCATCTTCCAGGACCCGTTCGGCTCGCTCGACCCGCGCATGAGGGTGCGGGAAGTCCTGGCCGAACCGGCGCAGATTCACCGGGCGCAGATGGGCCGCGAAGAGCCAGCGCCGCTCACGCCGTCGGAGTTGCTGCGGGCCGTCGGCATGGATGAAGCGGCCCTGGGGCGGTATCCGCACGAGTTCAGCGGGGGACAGCGGCAGCGGATCGGGATTGCGCGCGCGCTGGCGCTGCGCCCGCGGTTTATCGTGGCCGACGAACCGGTGTCGGCGCTGGACGTCAGCGTGGGGGCGCAGATCATCAACCTGATGGCACGACTGCAGCGCGAGTTCAAGCTCACCTACCTGTTCATCTCGCACTCCATGCCGGTGGTACGTTACCTAGCGACGCGGATCGCGGTGATGTATCGCGGCAAGATCGTTGAACTGGGAACGACGGAGCAGATGACGACGCGCGCGGCGCATCCGTACACGCAGTCGCTGCTGGCGGCGACGCCGGAGCTGGCGCAAAGTCAGTAATAAGAACGTTCAGGAGCCGGCTTCGCTTTTCATCTGGTCAATCAATTGAAATAGCTGCGAACGATCGACGACTTCGATGAAGGGGCGTCCGGTGCGGCTGTTGTTGACGACGTAGAGCGTCGGCGTGTGCTGGATGCCGATGCGGGTGCCGAGGTCGCGGTCGGCGCGGACGGCGTTGGCGAACTTGTTCTGTGGGTCCACGACGAAGGGCAGCACGACCTTGTGTTCCTGGGCGAATTTTTCCGTGGCGACGCGCAGGCGCTGCTTCTGGCCGGTTTCGTCCAGGGGATTGGCGCCGGTGATCTGTTGCTGGTGCTCGAAGATGTACTCGCGATATTCCACGCCGAGCGCGGGCGACTTGCTGCCGAAAAAGCGGGCCAATACGGCGGCATCGAAGGACCACAGATGCTGGGGCAGGGGGAAGTCGTAGCGGACTACGGGGATCTTGTAGGCCTTGGCGGCTTCCAGAACGAGCGGGGCGGCGCGGGCGCAGTCGGGGCACTCGAGATCTTCGAAAACCACGATGGCCACCTTAGCGCCCTTGGGCGGGCGCAGGACCTCATTGGGGCTCTGCGCGCGCAAGGCGGTGGCGCCGCACGCGGCAAAAACTAACAAGCTGATCAGCCAGGCCACGCTGGGTTGCTTCGTCTTCATAGTGAGAGTTGCTCGTTGCATATAGATGCGACCGGGCACAGATAGTTGCGCTGGCGTGGAACCAGGTAATTTAGCGCATGAACGCTAGTACTTGAAGCGGTAGCGGACCTCGACGATGACTTCGCGCGGATTGGCGTAGTGAGTGCCGCCGAAGGTGTTGCTGTTGTCGAGCAAATACTGGTTGTTATTCAAATTCAGGCCACTGGCCTGGATAGTCCAGCTCTCGCCGAAAGTCTTGCCCAGAGAGAGATCAAAGGTGGTGTGCGACGGCAGGTGAGAGGGGCCGTCGCCGTTGAGGAAGCCGGAACCGTAATTGAGGTTGGCGGACATCCAGGAGTGCAAGGGCAGGCGGACATTGCCGCCGAAGCTGAGGGTGTCGCGCTGGTCGTGATCGAGAAGGAACCAGGTATCCTCGGGCGGGGAGAAGTCGGTAAGACCGCCGGTGACGCCGCCGAAGCCTTCCACCCACTGGCGCGAGAAGGCGAGATGAAGCGTAGCGCGGCCGGCGATTTGCGGGGAACGCACGGTGGCTTCGTAGCCGTGAATCCGGGCACGGTCAATGGTGAGCGGGAAGAAGATGTTGGAGTTTCCGAGGACGTCGTGATCGAAGAAGTTCTTGGCGGCAGTCTTGAAGTGCGAGAAGTCCAACGTCCAGCCGCGCAGAGGAATGGCCAGGCCGAACTCATGCTGCTCGTCGCGTTCGCCTTTGAGCGGCAGGAATCCGAAGCCTTGGTCGGCAGCGAGGGCGAGCTCGGGCCCGCCGACACTGAACAGAGGTGGCGCCTGGTAGTAGCGGCCGTAGAAGGCGCGCAAGGTCCAGCGCAGGCGAGGGACGGTGAGGGCGGCGCCGATGCGCGGGTCGGCGACCGTTTCATTGACCCCGCCGCTGAAATGGGTAAGGCGCACGCCGGCATTGAAAGTCAGCCATGACGCCGCCTTGAACTGATCTTCGGCAAACAGCGCGGCGAGGTTGCCCCACGTGTGCTGTGACGCGCTGAACGCGCCGGTGTCGCTGGTGAGGGCCAGGGCTCGGGATTCGCGCTGTGCGAAGCCTTCGACCCCGACGCGGGCATTGTGGCGCCCGCCGCTGGCGCCGAGGGTGACGACCCCGCCGGCATAATTGGAGCCGCGGTCGTCATCGACACTGCCCTGATAGTGCGCGGAATTGAAGTGGAAGAAGGGCGAGACGGTGAACATCAGCCCTTGCGGCGAGGTGTGCACCCAGGAGAAGTTGGCGAAGACGTCGCGCTCGTTATCGACGTCGCGCAGACCCAAGGCCTGCTGGTCGGGATCGTTGGGGACCTGGTAGTGGTCGCCGCGCACCGAGACGACGGAGCGAAGCTGATCGTTTGGCGTCTTGTTATAGATCAGAGACGTGAAAGCGCTGAGGCCGCTGCCGAGGTCGTGAATGACTTGGGGCACCGGGGTCTCCAGGCCGAGGTCGGTGCGGTTGCCGGAGATGCTGGCGTAATAGGCGAGGCGTTCATTGTGGTTGCCGAAGTTGAACTGGTTGTTGGTCTGATTGAAGCTGCCGTAGCTGGCGACGAGCTCGGCCTGGTGGTCGCGCTCGAAGCCGGAGCGCGGGACGACGTTGAGCACTCCGTAGGCGCGGTCGCCGTATTCGGAGGAGAAACCCCCGCGCTGGATTTCGAGATAGTCCATGTCCTTGGGGTCGAACTGCGGGCCGACGTTGCTGGCAATGTTGGTGTTGGGCACCGGGACGCCGTCGAGCAGCCAGGTGACTTGGTGTCCGCCGCGGAGGTGCAACTGGTCGTGCACGATGACCGCGCCGGGAGTGAAGTCGGTGATCATGGCGAGACTGTTGGTACGGTCAGCGCCGGGGGTCTGCGCAATCTGCTCGCGGCTGACCAGGGCGATGGTCGTGGACGTGGTGGTACCGACGGATTCGGGCTCGGCTTTGACTTCGATGGACTGGTGGACCTGGGCGATGGCGAGCGGGAAATGAGCTTCCAGGACGTAGCCGGAGGTGACGGTGAGGGTCTGGCGCGAATTGGCGAAACCGGGGGCGGAGACATCGATCTCGTAGGCGCCGGCGGGAACGGCGCCGAGGCGAAACTCGCCGAGGTCGTTGGTATCGGCGCTCTTGCGCCAGTCGGAGTTGACGGCGTGGATGACCACTTGGGCACCGACAATGGGACGGTGCTGGGCGTCGTGAACCAGGCCGCGAATACCGCCAAAGACGGTGGCGTGGGCGGCGGCAGCGTAAGCAAGCAGCACGACGAGAATCCAACTCTTTCGCATCGGGAGTTCCTTCCGCAAGGACGCAAAGGCGCAGAGCGCAGTTGATCATCGGAGCAGGTCCGGAGGGATGTACCGCAGGGGCTAAAGCCCGCACTGCTTTCCGGCGTGGTCAGCAGGCCTGAAGGCCTGCTCCACCCGATTTCAGCGACCCCAGTTGCATCGAGCCTGTCAGCATTGAGGCTATCTGCATTGAGGCTCCCGGAATCTGCTCGAACTATCGGTCACGCGGATGCGGGGCGCGGAGGGGCTCGGGAGGCGTGCAGGCGGGAAGGAGCGGCAGCAGCCTGGGACATTGACTCGGAAAGTTCGGGCGCGTGATAGACAGCGAATGAAAACGTGACGGAGGCGGATACCAAGTGCGCCTGGGCGTTGGGGAGAGCGTGGCACCATCCGCAGGCATGGCAGATGGATTCGAACTGGTCGCCGGACCGATCGTGCGGGTGGCAGCCATGCGAGGCACGCATGCAGCAGGCTTTTTGAGCCGGCGCGGATGCGGCAGCGGCGAAGGCGGTCGCCATCGGCCAGCATAGAGCGAGCACGATGAGCGAGGCAGTCGCGCGCGCGATTTGGCGTTTCGCGCCAATCATGGGCAATTAGAGTTACTACCCGGGGCTTTGGATACGCGAAATTAAGAACCCCACAGCGTAGGACAAGTATGCGATGGGGCAGGCGCGGGCGCAAGGAGAAGAAAGGCCTGCAGGCTTCGGGACCCAGGTCCAAGACCGACTAAGATCTTACCTACGAAGGTGGGGTGGCGCATGATCAAGCTCGCGATTCCTCTCGTCCACGTATCGGACTCGGCGGCAGCGGAGGATTTCTATTGCAAACGGCTCGGCTTCCGGCGGGAATTCGCAAAACGCGGCGACGATTCGAAACCGGACCCCTGTTTCATGGGATTGACGCGCGACGGAGTATGGGTGCACGTGTCGTCATTTTCCGGCGACGGAGTTTCCGGCGGTGTCGTAGGTCTGACCACCGCTGGGGTTCAAGTTGAGGGGGAAAATTCGCGTCTGCTAAAATCACAGGTTTCCTAACTCTCCCGTTCGCCCTTCCGCAAGGGGTCCTAATCCCGTCGGCGGTACAACCCGGGAAGTGGAATGGCTTAAAGGAGTTTCAATCGTGAAAGTTTATGAAGGCGCAAACGTGCGCAATGTGGCGGTGGTGGGCCACGGCCACGCGGGCAAAACGCAAATGATCTCCGCCATGCTGTATACCGCGGGCGCGACGCCGAAGCTGGGACGGGTGGACGACGGCAGCACCACCACCGATTTCGACGAAGAAGCGATCGCGCGGCAGATGACGATCTCCAGCGCGGTGGCGTACGCCGAGTGGAAGGGCACGAAAATCAATTTCATCGACACGCCGGGGTTCAACATGTTCGTGCACGAGGCCAAGATGGCGATGCCGGCGGTCGAGGGCGTGGTGGTGGCGGTGGACGGCGTCGGCGGGGTGGAGGTGGTCACCGAGAAGACCTGGCAGTACGCCGAGGAGTACAACCTGCCGCGAGTGATCGTCGGGTCGCGCATGGATCGCGAGCGCGCGGACGCCGAGCGCATGCTGGGGTCGGCGGTGGCCGCGTTCGGGCGGACGGCGATCGCGGTGCAACTTCCCATCGGCAGCGAGAAGAACCTGACCGGGGTGGTGGATCTGGTGCGGATGAGGGCGTTCAGCTACGAGATGGGCGGCAACGGGCAGGGCAAGGACGGCGAAATCCCGGCGAATTTGAAGGACGCAGCGAACAGCGCGCACGAAAGGCTGGTGGAGTTGATCGCCGAGGGCGACGACGCGCTGATGGAAGAATTTTTCGACAAGAGCACGATCAGCGAAGAGCACCTGCTGGCGGGGCTACGCAAGGCGGTAGAGGCGCGGCGGATTTACCCGGTGCTGTACACCTCGGGTCTGGGGAATATCGGGGCGGACCGATTGCTGCAGTTCATCGCGGATTATTTGCCGGCGGCGACGCAGCGTCCGCCGGTGGAAGCGCTGCCGAGCAGCGGCAATGGGGCGCCGCCGGCGCGCAAGGTGGCGGACAGGGAACCGGTGTCGGCGCTCGTGTTCAAGACGCTGAACGATCCGTTTGCGGGGCGCATTTCGTATTTCAAGGTCTATTCAGGCGTGTTGAAGAACGACGCGACGCTGCAGAACATCACCCGGTCGAGCCCGGAAAAGCTGGCGCACGTGTCCGTCATGCAGGGCAAGAACATGGTGCCGGTGAACGAACTCCATGCCGGCGACCTGGGCGCGGTGGCCAAGCTGCGCGACACGCTGACGGGCGACACGCTGGGCGATAAGGCGTCGCCGATCCAGTATGCGCAGGTGAAGCTGCCGGAGCCGGCGATCACGTTCGCCATCGAGCCGAAGACGAGAGCCGATGAAGACAAGCTGTCGAACGGCATTGCCAAGCTGCGCGAGGAGGACGCCATGCTGCGCTTCTTCCGCGACGAGCAGACGAAGGAGTTTTTGATCGCGGGCACGGGACAGCAGCACATCGAAGTGACAGTCTCGAAACTGAAGAAGCGCTTTCACACGGAGGTAAACCTGAAGGCGCCCAAGGTGCCGTACCGGGAGACGATCCGCGGACGGGCGGATGTGCAGGGACGTCACAAGAAGCAGACGGGCGGACACGGCCAGTTCGGCGACTGCCGGATCAAAATGGAGCCGCTGCCGCGGGGAGCGAATTTCGAGTTTGTGAACGAGATATTCGGGGGCGCGATTCCGCGGAACTTCATTCCGGCGGTGGAGAAGGGCATCGTGGAGGCGGCGCAGCGCGGCTTCCTGGCCGGCTACCCGGTGGTGGACTTCAAGGTGGTGCTGTACGACGGGTCCTATCACGATGTGGATTCCAACGAATTGTCGTTCAAGACGGCGGGGCGGATCGCGTTCAAGAAGGCGATGGAGCAGGCCAAGCCAACGCTGCTGGAGCCGATCATGAAGGTGGAAATCGAGATTCCGGACGAGTTTGCGGGCGCCATCATGGGCGACCTGAACGGGCGGCGCGGGCGCATTCAGGGCATGGACAACAAGGCCGGCAAGACGGTGATCAAGGCTGAGGTGCCGATGGCCGAGATGCTCACCTACGGCGTGGACCTCACCTCCATGACGCAGGGCCGCGGGTCATTCAACATGGAAATGGACCACTACGACATCGTGCCGACGCAGCAGCAGGAGAAGATCATCGAGAATTACAAGAAGTCGCGCGGCGAGGAGACGGAGGAGGAGGAGTAGTCGCGGGCCGCGACGCGCACCGAGTGGGCGGCCGAGAGAGACCGCCCCGATCGTTTGCGGAGAACATCCACCGCGACCGAAGCTGGGGCGGAGGATGTTGGCCAGCAGGGCAAGGGCATCGCGGTAGTGCATGGCGAGGTTCGCACAGTTCGAGATCTGGGAAAACAAGGGCGGGAAGTGGGAGTTTATTGCGTCGTTCATGGACTTCGACCTCGCCCACGCGATGGCGCGCAAACGCAGCTATCGCGTGCGCTTGATGCACGTAGTGTACGAAGACGGCAAGGTGGTCGGGCAGGAAGTGCTGACCGACATCGGGGCAACGCGGCAGGAGCCGTGAGAAAGCGATCGGTACACGGCCTAAAGTAACTTGCCAAGCCCGCGAGGGTGCGGCACAATGCGGATGCTTTCCTCCTCCCGTTACTTCTAAGAGTACCCTCCCCGATACTCCGCCAAAATGGGCCTATGATGTGCCTTGCGCGCATATCGCCGCGAGGCGGAGAGTGCGGGTATGAGGAAAGCAAAGGGATTCTCGCTGATCGAGCTGCTGATCGTGGTGGCGATCATCCTGATCATCGCCGCGATCGCCCTTCCCAACCTTTTGCGCGCGCGCATCGCCGCCAACGAAGCGTCGGCGGTGGCTTCCCTGCGCACCATCTCCACCGCCGAGACCACGTATGCGTCGACTTATCCCACTATTGGCTACACTTGCTCGCTGACCGAGCTGGGTCCGCCCGCCGGGGGTAGCCCCATCAGTTCCAGCGGAGCCGGTATCCTGGACAGTGTGCTGTCCACCGGCCAGAAGGCGGGTTACAACTTTGGCCTGCAAGACTGCGCCGGAACGCCTAGGGCCAACTACACTTCCACGGCAGCACCGATCAACATCGGCGGCACTGGGACCCGGGCTTTCTGCTCCGCCACCCCGGGTGTGATCAATTTCTCCGGCGACGGCCTGGTCGCGACTTGTTTGGCGTCGGGCACCGTGATCCAGTAGACGGTCCTCGATCCTTCAGCGCGATTGCGTGGCTGCTAGTTTCGTCTTACTATCGCCGCACAGTGGCTACATCCAAGGAAAACCCAGACCGCATTGTTTCCGCCGCCCCGGTGGACGATGATGCGTCGTACGAACTGAAGCTGCGGCCGCGGCGGCTGCAGGAATTCATCGGCCAGTCCAAGGTCAAGGAAAACCTGGCGGTGGCGATCGAGGCGGCGCGCTCGCGCGCCGAGGCGCTGGATCACGTGCTGCTGTATGGGCCGCCGGGGCTGGGGAAGACGACGCTGGCCACGATCATCGCCAACGAGTTGGGGGCGCAGTTTCAACAGACTTCGGGGCCGGCGCTGCAAATCAAGGGCGACCTGACCGCCATCCTCACCAACGTCCGCGAAAAACAGGTGCTGTTCATTGACGAGGTGCACCGGCTGCAACCGGTGCTGGAGGAACTGCTGTACTCGGCGCTGGAAGACTACAAGCTGGACATCATCATCGGGCAGGGACCGTCGGCGCGGACGCACACCATCGAGGTACAGCCGTTCACCTTTGTCGGGGCGACGACGCGGGCGGGGCTGCTGTCGTCTCCGCTGCGCTCGCGGTTCGGGATCGTGCTGCGGCTGGAGTTTTACACGCATGAGGATCTGCGGGTCATCGTCAAGCGCTCGGCGGAGATTCTGGGAGTGCAGATCGACCATGACGGCGCGCTGGAGATTGCGTCGCGGGCAAGGGGGACGCCGCGGATTGCCAACCGGCTGCTGCGGCGGGTGCGCGACTATGCCCAAGTGCGCGGTGGAGGGCACATTGATCGCGCGACGGCCGAGGCGGCGCTGCAGATGCTCGAAGTGGACCGCCACGGGTTCGACGAGATTGACCGCAAGCTGCTGCTGACGATCATCAACAAGTATGAGGGCGGTCCGGTGGGGGTAAATACGCTGGCGGCGGCGCTGGCCGAGGAGCCGGATGCGATCGAAGAGATCTACGAGCCGTTTCTGATTCAGATCGGGTTTCTGAACCGCACGCCGCGCGGGCGCACCGTGACGCACCTGGCGTACGAGCATTTCGGGCTGAAGCCGGGACAGAGGCAGAACACTCTGTTCTAGGCTGCCGGCGGTAGGCTTTCGAGCGGAATCCAATCAAGGCTTTACGATGGCGACCACCGCGACCGCACCTGAACGCGCATATGGCACCCGCGGCCTGGCGCGGGCGTGGCTTGCACTGGTAACGGCGCTGGCGCTGCACGTCACGGACGAAGCGCTCACCGGATTTCTGAATGTCTGGAATCCAACGGTGGCGGGAATGCACGCGCGCTGGCCGTGGCTGCCGATGCCGTCAACACTGCCGACCTGTTACGCCTGCCTTAATCCCGTCACTTCTGAAATTCGCCAACTCTTAAATCGCGAAAACTCACGTCCCCACAGCGCTGCATTACAATGGCCGCTCCCATGCCGACCGCTGCGCGCGCTTACGCCAAAATCAATCTCGGGCTGTACATCGGGCCGGTGCGCGGCGACGGCTTCCACGAACTGCGCACGGTGTACCAGACGATCGACGTCTTCGACGTCATTCGGGTAAGCGCAAGTTCCGGCACCGGCATCGAGATCTGCTGCCAACATCCGCAAGTGCCGCAGGACGAAAACAACACCTGCTGGCGCGTGGTAGAGCGGGTGATGCGCACGCTGAAGCAACGGCGGCGGGTGTTGATCCAGATCGAAAAGAATTTGCCGGTGCAGGGCGGGCTGGGCGCGGGGTCGTCGGACGCGGCGGCGGCCATGCTGGCGCTGGAGCGCGAGCTGGGTATACCGCTGGCGGCGGAAGACAAGCGGTCGATCGCGGCCGAGATTGGCAGCGACGTGCCGCTGTTTCTGGTCGGCGGCACGGTCTTGGGCATGGGACGCGGCGAGCAGGTGGCGCCGCTGCCGGACCTGCCGCCGCTGGCGCTGGTGATCGCCACACCGAACGTCGGAGTGTCCACGCCCCAGGCTTTCGCCGACTGGGATGCGCGGATGAACAGTGAGCAGGCGGCGTTGACGCCCGGGTCCGTGGCCAGTAGAATGGATCTGTTCAGCCGGGCGCTGTTTGCCTGGCTGGCGGGTTCCCTATCCGGTGTTCCTGTCAAAGACAGGGACCGTGGCGAGACACTGCTTCTCGACCTTGTCCGAGCCGGGATCGAAAACGACTTCGAGCGCGTCGTCTTTCCCCAGTGTCCCGAACTGCGCGAGGTGAAACGTGTCTTAGAGCGCGAAGGCGCGAAGTACGCGTCGCTGTCGGGTTCGGGGTCGGCGGTGTACGGGATCTTCGAATCGCCGGAAATGGCGGAGCGAACAGCGCCGGCACTGAAGGCACGGGGAATGGAGGCCAAGGCGGCAAGGACGCTGGGCCGGACAGAGTACTGGCGGCAGATGTTTGAATGATTTGCTGATTTACCGATTTGCTGATTTGGCGATGGGAAACCGGAATGCTTGCCAATCGCCCAATCACCAATTCACCCAATCGGCAAGTAGGGTTGGGCGGTCGACTAATGGTAGGTCAAGTGCCTTTGGAGCACTTTGTCCAGGTTCGAATCCTGGCCGCCCAGCCAAGAACCAGTGTCTGGTTGCGAGTTTCGAGTAAGAGGGCGAGAAGCTTGGAGTCAGTCGAAACCAGCTAATTGGTAAGCGCCAATGGCTAAGAGCTTTCATGCAGACGGGACACAAGCCGAGCCAGGCAGTCAATCCCACTGAGATGCGTACAGCAGCGAGCAACGTGATGGCGACAACGGTGGCAACGACCACGCAAAGGAAAGAAGACGCCGCGACGCAGGCGAAGGTGCGCAAACCGGAGCGCGCGCGCAGCGACGACAGGCTGAAGATTTTCTGCGGCACGGCCAACCCGGCGCTGGCAGACGAAATCTGCGCGTTCCTCGGCATTCCGCGCGGGCAGACGCAGATCACGCGCTTCTCCGACGGGGAGCACTACGTGCAGATCCTGGAGAACGTGCGCGGGGCGGACGTTTTCGTGCTGCAGCCCACGTGCCACCCGGTGGATTCGCACCTGATGGAGCTGCTGCTGATGATTGACGCGCTGAAACGCGCCTCGGCGCGGCGCATCACGCCGGTGATCCCGTATTACGGCTACGCGCGCCAGGACCGCAAGGACAAGCCGCGGTCGCCGATCAGTTCGAAGCTGGTGGCGGACCTGCTGACCACCGCGGGCGCCGACCGCGCGCTGATCGTGGACCTGCACGCACCGCAAATCCAGGGGTTTTTCAACATCCCGGTGGACCATTTGTTCGCCTCGCCGGTGCTGGTGGGCTACTACCGGGAGCGGGCGTACCCGGACCTGACGGTGGTGTCTCCGGACGCGGGTGGCGTGGAGCGCGCCCGGTTCTTCGCCAAGAAGATGGATTCGGCGTTGGCCATCGTGGACAAACGGCGGGTGGAGATGGATGTGACCGAGGTGATGCACGTGATCGGCGACGTGAAGGGCCGCACGTGTTTGCTGCTCGACGACATCATTGACACTGCGGGCACGCTGGTGAAGACGGCCAACGCGCTGCTGGAAAGCGGCGCGAAAAAGGTGGTCGCATGCGCCACGCATCCGGTGCTGTCGGGGCCGGCAATCGAGAGGATTTCGCAGTCGCCGCTGGAGCAGGTGGTGGTGACGAATACCATCCCGCTGAGCGAGGCGGGGCGCAACGAACCGAAGATCAAGGTGCTGTCCATCGCGGGGCTGATCGCGCGGGCGATCCAGTCCATCCACGAGGAGACCTCGGTCAGCCGGTTATTTACCTAGAGATTCCGTGGGGGATTGCTGGAGACCGGGGGCACAGAGCACAGAGAAGGACTTGGAAATTATGGCTACAACAACAGAACCCAACGTAGTGGAAGCACAGGTGCGGGAGGCGAAGGGGAAGAACGTCGCGCGCCGCGTGCGCAAGAGCGGGAAGGTGCCCGCCGTGGTGTATGGCGCCGGCAAACCGCCGGTGTCGGTGAGCGTGGATCCAAAGCAGATCACGCGCATTCTGCACTCGGAGTCGGGATACAACACGATTTTCGATTTGCACCTGGACGGCGAGCGCAGCAAGGCGATGATCGTCGAGTGGCAGTGGGAGCCGATCCGGGGAGCGCTGCTGCACCTGGACCTGAAGCGCATTGCCATGGACCAGCGCCTGAAGGTGAAGGTACCGATCGCGCTGAAGGGCGAAGCGGCGGGCGTGAAGCAGCAGGGCGGAATTCTAGACCAGGTGCTGCGCGAAGTCGAAGTGGAGTGCCTGCCGGGCGATATTCCGAGCCACGTCGACGCCGACGTTTCGCACCTGGTGTTCGGCGAGGTGCTGCGCGTGAGCGACCTGCCGGTGGACCGCGGCAAAGTGCGTATGATCACGCCGGCCGACCAAGTGGTGGCTCACGTTACGTCGGTGAAGGAAGAAGCTGCGCCGACTCCGGAAGCCGTGGCCGCCGAAGCTGCCGTCACGCCGGCCGAGCCCGAGGTTATCAAGAAAGGCAAGCAGGAAACGGCCGAGGAAGGCGCCGAGGTTGCTCCGGAAAAGGCCGAGAAGCCGGAAAAGGGCGAGAAGAAGGAGAAGAAATAGTTTCAGTTTCGCGTTTCAGGTCGGTGAACTGAAACTGAAACTGAAGCTTGAAACTGACTGACGGCATGAAGCTGGTCGTGGGACTTGGAAATCCCGGTATCGAGTACCAGTTCACGCCGCACAACCTCGGGTTCCTGGCGGTGGACCGACTGGCCGAGCAGTACGGGGCTGAGGTCAACAACCGGCGCTGCCGGGCGCTGACCGGGAAAACGCGCATCGGTCCGGAAGAAGTGGTGCTGGCCAAGCCCGAGACGTACATGAACCTGAGCGGGCTGGCAGTGCGAGAGTTGGCTAGCGAGCTCGAAGTGGAGCCGACACGCGACCTGGTGGTGATTTACGACGAGCTCGATCTGCCCTGGGGCACGATTCGTGTCCGGCAGCGCGGCGGGACGGCGGGGCACAACGGGCTGGAGTCGGTGGTGAACGCGCTGGGGACGCAGGAGTTTCTGCGCATCCGGCTGGGAATCGGCCCGGAGTTTCCGGTGAACGACGGCGCCAAGTACGTGCTGTCGCAGTTGAAGAAGTCGCAGTACGAGGTGGTGGACCAGGAACTGGATGCCGCCGCCGAAGCAGTGAAGGTGATCTTCAGCGAAGGCGCCGCGGCGGCGATGAACCGGTTTAACCGAAAGGCAAGCGGCGCGGCTGCGGACGAATGAGTTGCAAGTTCCGAGCTGGTGAATTGCGAACAAGAGAGTTTTTGCTGGTGGCTGAAGGCTGATGGCTGGCAGCTATCGCGGAGAAGGCGAATGCAACGTACCTACGAACTGATGTTTATCGTGCGGTCCGACATGGCCGAGGAAGACCTGGACAAACTGATTTCCACCCTGGAATCGCAGGTGAGCACCGCCGGCGGGACGCTGAGGAACGTGGAACGCATGGGCAAGCGGCGGCTGGCGTACCTGGTGCGCGGCTTCCAGGACGGCATGTATGTGCTGTTTACCATGGAAGGCAGCGGGCAAGTGGTCCGCGAGTTGGAGCGCCGCCTGCGCGTCGCCGAGCCGGTGATCAAGTTCATCACCGTGCGCGTGGACGAAGAGCAGAAGCGGCTGGCCAAGATCAAGGCCTTGCGCGACGCGAAGGTGAAGGCGAAACCCGCGCCGGAAGCAGAGGCGGGCAGCGAAGCGGCGCCGGCAACGGCGTAACCGCCAGTTCCTAGTTTCTGGTTTCGAGTTTCTAGTGGCCGCTCCGCGCGACCGCAGCTCGAATCTGGAGAACTAGAAACCAGAAACTTGAAACTGTTTCAGAGAGGAATCATGGCAGACGAAACAAACCGTAGCCAGGCTCCGGCAGGAGCCGATGGCGGAGAACCAAGCGCAGCCGTAGCGGCAGCGCCGACGCGCGGCCCGCGTCCGCAGCGTTCCGGCGGTCCTCGTGAAGGCGGCCGCAAGTATTTCCGGCGCAAGAAAGTGTGCAAGTTCTGCGTCGAGAAGATTGACTCGATCAACTACAAAGACGTCCGGCTGCTGGGGCAGTTCGTGGCGGAGAGCGGCAAGATTGTGCCGCGGCGCCTGACCGGCGTGTGCACGCCGCACCAGCGGCGGCTTTCCACGGCGATCAAGCAGGCGCGAAACATCGCGCTGCTGCCGTTTGCGGGCCGCGCCTAAAACGAGTCGCTAGTTTCTAGTTTCGAGTTTCTAGTGGCCCGGTGCGGCGGACTCGACCAGCTAGAAACTAGAAACCAGAAACTCGACACTGGAGATTTTGCAAATGGAAGTCATACTGAAAGAAGACGTGCCCAAGCTGGGCTCGCGCGGCGACGTGGTGAAGGTCGCGGAAGGATACGGGCGCAACTACCTGCTGCCGAAAAAACTCGCCATCGAGGCGACAAAGGCGAACAAGTCGGTGATCGAACAGATGAAGGCGGCCTCCGTCCGGCGTACGCAGAGAGACAAGGCCGACGCCGAGGCGCTGGCCGCGCAACTGGCCGGCGTGAGCATCCTGTTCCAGCGCCGGTCTGGCGAGCGCGACGAGTTGTTCGGGTCGGTAACGTCGAGCGACCTGGCGGCGGAGCTGGAAAAGAAAGGCTTCAACATCGATCGCCGCAAGATCCAACTGGATGAGCCGCTCAAGACGTTGGGCGAGTTTAAGGTACCGGTACGGCTGTTCAAGGACGTCACCGCGCAGGTGAAAGTGGAAGTGCAAAAGGAAGCCGAGCCGGAGGAGTAGTTTCAGTTTCAGTTCCAGTTCGTCAGTTACCGTAGGACACTACTTACCTGAGGGTAAGCGCGGATTGCGTGCTAAAAGCAAGGTGACGAGCGCGAAGATTGCTGCTAGGCCGATCAACAAATAACCTTGGACTGAGGAAGGCGCCGAGGCAACTATTAGTTTGTACATACCAGCAGCCAAGGTTGCAAGCGTGATGCCCCCCCCATAAACGCGCAACATGCGTTGGTCGAAATGCAAGCCGAACTGTTCCGCGAATGTACTGCGCATTTTGTTGTCGATTTTTTCGGGAATGCCGGAAATAGCTTCGGAGATAGTGCTTGTTTCTTTATCGATCTTCTTTTCGATGTTGTCTTGTAGCGTCTTAAATTCCGACTTGAGTAACGCAACATCCTTGGACACGATTTCAAATTTGCCTTGAATCTCCACCAATTCAGTGCCGATATGGTTAAAGGGATACCCAGCCTGGGTCAGTTGCTTGACGGGGTCGAGTTTTCTTCGTGTTTTAGTGACGAGTAGCCGATCTGGAATATCGGCCGGAATCATTCGAGCTGATTCCTTGATGCCGTTTGTATTCTGGGTTCTGCACAAGAATCTGGTGAACTGCGCATTCTATGCGGCTTTCTGAAGAACCAGGAATTGGGTCTTGGTGGCGGCCAGCCGCTGCGCCTTGAGCAGCAGGTAGTTCAGGTCGCGGTAGCCGCGGCCACGACGTA
>JAIQFT010000048.1 GCA_020073185.1 Terriglobia bacterium | reverse complement strand
CGTGTGCGCTATCCAGATGTCCTCTTGCTTCTCCCGCTGCTTGCGCGTCCCCATCGCCATGCGCGCATTCTACGAATGAAGCCTGTGGATACTTCAGCACTTTCTGCTCACGAATCCAGACTTGCACCACGGGCTGTTAAGGTAGTAAAAGAGCTGGCCCTTGTGCTGGCCGAGATGCGCAATCATCTGAAGCAGGTGCTGGAGCAACGATACCTCGTGACCACCCCAGGGTGCAGCGAATATTCTGGTCAGCAGTTCGACCTCCTTCGTTTCCGCGATGCAACCCAGCGCTATGTCCCGGTCCCCCGCCAGGAGATTGAGCGCCTGCTCGACACTTTCAACGCTGGGCAGTGCCGCTACCGGTGGTACATGGTGCTCGGCGCCCAGGCCCTCGACTTGACTGCCCTCAGGCAGCCCCCAGTCTCCTTTGACAAAGCCCTGAATGGCCTTGCCACACCCGAAGCTGGCGCAATGCATCATCAACTGTCCGACGGTCATCCAGTTCTTGCCCGTTGCCGGCCTCCAAGAAAGCTCCCCATTAGCGACACGACGGAACAACTTCTCTGTGATGGCGTAAGTCACTTCCGCTTCATGCAGGAGCACGTCGGTGAGCGTCATTTCACTTCTCTTCGTATGGGATTGTGAGTATGCGATTGTGCGCCGACATACAACAACCTTGCAAGGCAAAGGGTGGTACTGGTGCAGTTTGAAACTACACCAGTGCCGCGAAAAAAACGCTTGAACCATCTCCCTCGGGCGTGCATCCTATTCGTCACCATGTGGGGTCAGCTCCGCGGTTTTACTTGAACCCGCCTCTCCTAAAACGCCCGTCGGTCGTTTCCGGTCCTTAATCCACGTTACGCCAAGTAATCGAAGGAGCAAGCCTATGAAGCGTCGTGATTTTCTGCGCTCTGCGGGCATGGTATGCGCTGGTCTCGCGCTCCCGAATCCGGGACGCCTGTTTGCTGTGCCCTCGCCGTCAGATGGCTGGCGCATGTTTGAAGTGACGACGCGCGTGGAAGTCCTGAAGCCTTCCGGAGTGACGCGCGTATGGCTTCCGACAGCGCTCATCAGTAGCACGCCTTTCCAGAAGTCGTTCTCCAACAAGTTCACGGCCGAAGGCGGTACGGCGGAGATCGTCGAGAGCAAGTCCGACGGGCTCGGCCTGGTCGCGGCGAGTTTTCCGGCCGGCGTGCCACCCGTGCTGACGGTCACCAGCCGGATTGCGACCCAGAACTACGCAGTGGATCTGTCGAAGCCGGACCGGGGACCCAAAGCGAATAAAGCTGAGCTGCAGCATTTCCTGCAGCCAACCAAGTTCATCCCGACTGGCGGCATCGTGAAAGAGACGGCGGTGCCTATCATCAGCGGCGCCAAGACCGACGTCGAGAAGGCGCGCGCCATCTACGAATGGATCGTGGACAACACATTCCGCAACCCCAAGACGCGCGGCTGCGGACTGGGTGACATCCGCTTCATGCTGGAGTCCCGGGACCTGGGCGGCAAGTGCGCCGATCTCAACGCGCTGTACGTGGGCCTGGCGCGCTCTGCGGGCCTGCCGGCGCGCGACGTGTACGGCATCCGCGTTGCCAAGTCGGAGCTAGGATACAAGAGCCTGGGGGCTGCGTCGGAAAAAATCACCAAAGCGCAGCACTGCCGTGCCGAGGTGTACCTCGGCGGATTCGGCTGGGTTCCTGTCGATCCCGCCGACGTGCGCAAAGTCGTGCTCGAGGAACCGCCGGGGAATCGTCCCCTGGGCGACAACATGGTGAAGAAGGCCCGTGCACGGCTGTTCGGGTCCTGGGAGATGAACTGGATGGCATACAACTTCGCCCACGATGTCGCTCTGCCCGGATCGAGCGGTGCGCCGGTTGCCTTCCTCATGTATCCGCAGGCGGAAACCGCCGACGGTCGGCTCGATAGTCTCGATCCCGACAACTTTAAGTACGAAATCACCTCGAAGGAGATCTCGTCATCGGCCTGACGGAGTTAACCCGCTTGCCCGAATGCGGCAGGAGTCGCAACCTTCGGACTGTTTCCGGGTTTGGTGGAGCGCGGCTGCTGGGGTCGCGTATACTCCGTAGCAACGGGGTGTGCTCAAAAGAGAGGAAACAACTGTGCGAAGCCTTGTTTGGGCAATCGTGTTGACCGAGGTGTCGCTAGGTGGCTGGGCTCAGGTTCTGATCCCGCGGACGACCGCACCGGCTCCAGCAGCGCCCGCGAATGGCACGTCCGCGCCGGCGCCGGTAGTCATTGCGCTGGTCGTTCCGGCGGGAACTCCGCTCAAGGTGGCGCTGGACAAAGAAGTGCGGATCAAGCAGGTGGGTCAGCCGGTCCACGGGAAGCTGCTGGAACCGGTGTACGCCTTCGACAAGTTGGTCGTGCCCGCGGGCAGCGAGGTGGCGGGTAAGGTATCGGCCATCGACCAGGTGTCGAAGAAAACCCGTGTCCTGGCGGCGATGAATGCAAACCTCTCACCGTATCGCAAGGTGCAGGTCGAATTCGACCAGATGCGTTTGGCGGATGGGCGCAAGATCGCGCTGAACACAACCGTGTCGGCGGCGCCCAGCGGGGTGCTGGAATTCGTGCCCGCGAGTGACAAATCCGGGGCGGCGAACGCCGGCAAGACCCTGGCGGCCAACAAAGTTCGTGAAGCGCGGCAGCAGATCAAGCAGGAGTGGGATGTCGCCAAGCAGCAATGGCATCAGCCTGACAAAGTCCACCGGGCGGAGCGCATGGCGATCGCCCAGCTTCCTTACCATCCCCAGTACATGGACGCGGGAACAGCGTTCGATGTCGATCTGAATCAGGCCCTGGACTTCGGCCGCGAAACGGTGATGCCGCAAGCGTTGGCCGCGATCGGCACTCCTCCACCGCCGGGTTCGGTGGTGCACGCTATGCTGGCCACGCCCTTGAGTTCGGCATCGTCGAAAAAGGGCGACCCGGTCGAGGCGGTGATCACGCAGCCCCTGATCGTGGGAGACCGCCTGTTCGTGCCCCAGGGCAGCCGGCTGAAAGGGACGGTGCTGCAAGCTAGGCCGGCGCGGCGGCTGGGCCGCAACGGCCAACTCCGCATCGTGTTTCATCAGCTCGTTCCGCCGAGCGGGGTGGAGCAGCAGATTCAGGCGAGCCTGGAAGCGGTGGCGGTCGCAAAAGAGCAGCATCTTGCCCTTGATTCGGAAGGCGGGGCGCAGGTGACGACACCCAAAACCCGGTACCTGACCACCGGAATTGCGGTCGCACTGGCGGCCTCCTCGGCCTCACCCGATCATGATGCCAGGTTGCACGACAACGGCGGCGACGCCGGTGGAGCGGCGGCCAACGGCGCTTCCGGCTATAAGGCCGTGGGCATGATCGTGGGTGCCCTGGCACATTCGCGGGCTCTGGGGACCGGGATGGGAGTGTACGGCGCCTCTATGTCGGTGTACTCGCGTTTCCTGACGCGCGGGCGCGATGTTATCTACGCCAAGGATATGTCCATGGTGATCGGACTGGGAACCCGCGACGAGCATATCCCGACTGAGAAGTGAAAACGCTCGCCCTTCGCGATTGATTGCCGCATCTCAGCCACGCGCGAGCTGACTTCACTGTGCGGTCGGGGCCGGTTTGTTGTTGCGCTCGTAATGCCGCAGCCGCTGCCCGATCTGGAAGACGTAGTGGATTCCGGATACCAGGGTGAACACGAAGGTCGCGATCAGCCCCACCTTACGGCTGTAAAAGATCCAGGCGGTGGAGTCTACCTGGAACAGCAGCACGAAAAAAATAGTGACCACCTGTGCGCCGGTGTTGATCTTGCCGAAGATGCTGGGGCGATAATCGCGAATCGTGGTGGTGGCGTACAGCACCGCGCAGGTCATCAGGATGCACAGGTCGCGGCTAAAGACGAGCACGGTGTACTTCCACGGGATGCGGTGAAGGATGGAGAGCACCAGGAAGAGCGTGCTCAGCAGCAACTTGTCGGCGATGGGGTCCAGGTACTGGCCCAGCTTGGTCTGCTGATGCAGGGTGCGCGCCAACAGGCCGTCCAGTCCATCGCTCAAGCCGGCGATCACCAGCAGCAGCAGTGCCCAGCGGTATTGGTTGTCCACGATGTTGATGATGATGAAGGGAATGATAATCAGCCGCATCAGCGTTAGCTGGTTGGGCGCGGTAAGGAGCTGGCGAAGCATTTAGCGCACGCGCTCCGCGGCGGGATGGGCGAGTTCGAGGATTGCGGCAGCGTCGCAGCCGCTCTTGGCGGCGAAGCGCTCGGCCAACGACGGAATGTTGCCGTTGCGCGTGTCGAGTTCGATGCGCTCGATGCGGTGCATGGGAAAAAACACGGCGCTCGCGGCCACCGCTTCGCCGTCGCGCACCAGGAGCGCGAAGTCGTCGAAGGAGTTCAGGTCGATGCCGCGCACGCCCAGACCGGCGGTGGTGAGTTCCAGCACCGCACCCCAGAATTTTTCGCGCGGGCTGTTGAGCGTCACCAGGACGACGGCGCCCCGGGCAAAAATCGCGGCTGCGGCGGATTTAGGCACGATTCGATTGTCACCGCGCCGCACCGAGATTGCAACCGGTCAGTGGCCCGCATTGGTTCGCTGGCTGCTCCTTGACTATGGCCGGGAGCGGCCAGCGCTGCTACCGCGTGCCGCAGGACTGCATCATGTTCACGCCTCACGATGCGTTTGGCGCCGCGCGCTTCTGCGCCCATCAACCTCAAGAGTCCGGCGAAAATCTAATGGTCCTCGATGCCGAACTTCTCCGTCAGCATGCGCGGAAGCTCGGTCAAAGTCTCGCCAATGGCGGCCTGCCAGCGTTCCATGGAGTTTTTCGCCAGCTTCTCCGCGTGTTCGCGGAATGTCTGCAGGGCTTGCGCCAGTTGCTCCTGCAACGCGCCCTCGACTTCGACTTCCGATGCCTTGGCGGAAGTCTGCAGGCGATCGCGGGCCTCATCGAACAGCAGCCGCAACTCCCCGGCTTTTTGCTGCGCCACCGCGTCCATTTTCGATTGGATTTCCCGGCTGCGGCGATCGATGGGCTCTTCGGCCATTTCCACCGCTTGGCGCACGCGTCCCTTAATCTCTCCGGCCGCCTCGAGGAAGGCATCGTGCAGCGTCTTATGAAACTGTTCCGTCTGCCTCGCCAGGCAGGCCTGCGCCTGCTCAACCTTGCTGTGGATCTCGGCGCTGTCCATCCTGGTTTGCGCAAATCCCTGCTGTAGCGCCTCGATCGCGCGGCGTAATTCCGAACCGGCATCCGCCGCCTGCTGCACGACCCCGCCGAGCAGACGGTCGAGTTCCGCCTGGGTGCGAGCCAGTTGCTCGCGGCGGGCGGAGTTCGCCTGAGCCTGCAACTGCTCCGCGGCTCCGGCGACCGCCTTGGTGAGCAGTTCGTCCGCGTCCGTCTTCAGCTTTTCGTCGAGCAGGGTGTCCATTTCGGCCTGGGCCCGCGCAAGATTGGCTTGGCGGAGCTTCTCGCCGGCCGCATCCAAGCGCAGCGTGGCGTCGGATACCACCTCGTTGACGAAGCCCTCGGCGCGCTTCTGCAGTTCCACGTCCACGAGCGATGTCAGTTGGTCCGCGCGCTCATCCAATGATTCCAACCGTCCGACGGCGGAAGCACGTGCCTGGTCGAAGGCTTGCTGGCGGCGTTCGAACTCCTGTTGCAGTTGTTCCTGCAAGGCGGCCGAGGCCGCCGCGGTACGCTGCTGGAGGAGCGCTTCGGCCTGCTTCTGGCTTTCGGCGACGAGATGCTGCAACTGCTGCTCGCGCTCCGATACCGTGGCTTGCAGGGAAGTCTTCAGCGATTCCAACGACTGCTGCGTGCGTGCGGCCAGGCCGGCATTCGCCTCGTCGGCGGCCTGGCGCAGATGAGTCTCGCCGGCGCGCGTTTGCTCCAATCCGGACTGCGCCGCGGCCAGAATCTCTTCCTTCTTGCTGTCCAGGCCCGCCGTGATCGCCTGAAAGGTCTGCCGCACAGTGCTGTCCCGCTCCGCCAACTCCCGCAACTTAGTATTGGCGGAATCCAGCAGCGTTTCCCGTTGCTGCTCGAAGTTCCTGCCGATGCGACCGGCCTCCTCGCGTATGGCAGCCGCCTGGGCCTGCAACTCTGACAGGCTGGCGGTCAAGGTTGACTGCCACTGCTGATCGCGCTGGGCAAGGTCGGCAGCCAGCTCGCCGCGTAGCGAGGCGCCGACTTGCCCGGCAATCTCATGCACCTGCCGCTCCAACGCTGTGATCTCGCTCTGCACGCGCATAGTGAACTGATCTTGCGCGGGGCCGCTCATCTGCTCGATGGCGGCCGCAACGCTCTCCGAGACGCGCTGTTGAATCATTTCCGGAAGCGTTTTGAAGAGCGATTCCACGTACTCGCGCGCCTGGCGAACCTCGTCGAGGCGCGACTCCAGATCCGCCGCATGGCGTTCCAGCCGTTCCACCCCGGCCCGCAAAGACGGGTATGAGCCGGCCTGTTCCTGCTGCTGGCGTTCCAGTTCCGCTTGCAGCTGTTGCTTGGCAGACATCAGGATGCTCCCGCCCAAGGTTTGCAGCGCCGCTTGCGAGGCCGCGTCGCGTTTTTTCAGACGGTCGGCAAGCTCCTGTTCCTGCTTATCGCCGAGCTCCTGTACCTGGACGCGCAACCGCGCCAGGGCGTGTTCGGACTGGGTGGACAACTCCTCCCGCAGTTGCCGCACGCGGTCGCGCAATGCCACCTCCGAGGTGCGCAGGTCTTCCATGTGTCCGGCGACGGACTGCGAGGCCGCCTGTTGCCGCTGCTGCAGTTCCGTGCTCAGCTCCTGGTGGATCTTCTCCGCCGCCTGGCCCAGGTTGGCCTTGAGCTGGTGCTCGAGGCGGTCCATGGCGGTGGAAGCCAGGCCGGCGATCTCTTTGGTGCTGCGATCGCGGAACTGCTGCAGGAGGGTGTCCGTTTTCCTTTGAAACTGCTCCTCCGCCGCGTTCGTCAGCGGGTGCTGAGCGGTCCCCGCAGCCTGGCGCTCTCCGCGGAGGCGCTCTTGGAAATCGCTGATCAGCTTGTCCACCTGCGCCCGTGCCTCAGCGATGATCTCCTCGCGCAAGGGCGCGGATTGTTCGCGAAGTAAGCCGGTGATGGACCCCAGCCGGGCGGCGACCTCATCGCGAACGGCGAGAAGTTCCTGGAGTTTGCCCTCGACGATGGTGCGCTCGGCGCGCCAGGCGGCCAGGCTGTCGTGGAGTTCCTGCTGCAGCCCGCTGGTGGACTCCAGCAAGCGCGGTTCGATCTCGCTGCGGAAATTAGTCCAGTACTCCTCGGTACGGCGTTCCAAGTCGGCTTGTAGACGCGCAAAGAGCGCGGCTGGATCGCTGGGCTGGCGTGGCGAGGGATGCGCAACTTCGACGAGTGCGGGTGCCTGCCGATGCGCTGGCTGCGGTCCGTAAGCTCCGGGCCACACGCTGAACTTCCGCTCGGGGGATTGCGGCGTCGGCGGTGCGACCTGGGGCAAGGGTTCGATCCAGTCGTCGGGCGGCTTAGGAACGCCCCAGAAATTTGTTGGCTGTTCGAGTGCGATGCCGAGGAGCCACCACTTGGCATCTCGGCCGAGGGGCTCGAAATCAGTGATCCATCCGGTGGCCGTGCGATGGTCGCCGGTTTCGAGGTGGACCGTAGTGGCAATCGCTCCGGCAGCCGGGGAGCGCACGCCGGCGCCGTGGAGATTGACAACTAACGTCTCGCACATCTCGGAGAAGGCGGTGTTCGGGTCGAGGCTGGAGATGCGAATCGGCATCCGCCACTGGACTCGTGTACTCCGCCGCAACGGGTGCGGATTGAATGATGGAGCAGAGACCGAAATGGCCTCACCTGAAAATGCCACTTGCTGAGTGCCGCACACACAACATGATCCAAACGAGAGCTGCTGTCAACCGATTGAGATTACATAATAAACTGTTCCAGATTTGGAAGAGTTGGCAGGCCGTCAAGGTTGGCTTGGAATAGCGGGGAATGGGAGGTGGATGAGTCGACGGGAGAGCATCCTGGGCCGATGCCGAGATGCGGCGCCTGCTTAATCACATTACCGGCGGCGGCGGAATTTGGGTTAGGATGCCGACGAGTAAGGGCCCAAGCAACCGAGCGCAATGGGGGAGAGAAAACATCAGCGGATTGGGATGGTATTACCCGTTCGTATCGCCGGCCACGATGCGAACGGGAAGGCCTTCTCACAGTTGGCACACACGCTGGACTTCAGCCGCATGGGCGCGCGGCTGGGCGGTGTGGAGGCGAGCCTCCGAATCGGCGACGAAATCACGATAGATTACAAAGGCCGTCACGGCCGCTTCATCGTGCGGTGGGTGGCCGCCGATCGCAAGCAGGGAGGGCTGGAAAACCTGGATCCGGGAAAGTTCGTGTTTTTCGATCTTCCGGAAGATACCTATGTCGACGATGTGGACGAGTCGCGGGTTCGCCGGAAAGCCATACAACCGATCTCCGCTCCCACCACCCCGCCAACCACGGCGGCTTCGGGGGCGCAAGCCTCAGGCGACCGGGCGGCGGAGCCAGCGCCGGCCAAGACCGTCCCGAACATTCTTGGTGCGCCGGTTCTTCCGATGGCAGCCGCGGACAAGCTTGCGGTACTCAAGTACAAGCTGTGGGAAGGCATAAACGACACCGATGGTGGGTTGCAATTGGTGGCCGCCGCCGCCCGCGAGTTACTCCCGGCCAGCGGCGCGGCGGTGGCGGTCGTAGCAGGGGAAGATTGGATCTGCCGCGCCAGTGCGGGCGTCGCGCCGCGAATCGGATTGCATTTCCAGGCTCCAGAGGGATTAACCGGCGAGGCGGCCGTAAGCGGTCAAGTGGTAATCTGCAGCGATACTGAAGAAGACCCGCGCTTGAATTCCTCCATCTGGCGATCGGTTCACCTCCGCTCCGCCGCCAGCGTTCCCATCATGCGCAAGACCAATGCTCTCGGCGTGCTGGAGGTATTCGCGGAGCAGCCCAATGCCTTTGGCGACCAACATGGCGGGCTGCTGCGCGAGTTGGGCGAACTCCTGGCGGAACTCATCAGCGCAGCCAGCACTACGAACACGTGAGGCGCAGGTTGCGTGGGCAGAGTTGCAGTCCTACCGCATCCTCCAAAATAGGCGTTTCAGGTGTACAGGGCGATGACGCGTTCAATGGCGCGGCGGCACACGGCGCAGAACGCATCGTGTCGCGTGAACATGATGCAGTTCTCCTGCGCGCGGTAGTAGCCCTTGGCCTCGTACATGGCGCCTTCGAAGACGCCGACCTTGCCCGAATATCTGTCGGAGGAAAGCAGCTGGTCTTCGTGCTTCTTTTCTTCGGTAAAGAGGGCGTCCATATCGGATTCGGGGCGGCGCTGGCGGCGGATCTCGCGGCGGCGGGCCTGAATATCGCGCTCGTAGGCCTCAAACGCCTCTTTGCTCCACGGCGATGGAACCGGCGTACCGGGCGAAATTATGTCCTTCCACTTGAGCGCGGCGGGATCGAGCAGGGCGGTGACGTTCGGCTCCCAGGGTTCGGTCTTGTGCGTCGGCGGCAGGTAGGAAACATCCGAGGTGTAGTACTCGTCCGCCAAGCCCGCGAAGTGGTGGCCGAACTCGTGGACGAACACGTAAGGCGACCACAGGCTGTCGGCGGCGACGGTGCTGTAGAGGTTGAAAATGCCGCCGCCCCCGTAGGTCGCGCCATTGACCAGGATTTCAACGAACTCGTAAGGCGCAAAGGAGGCGATGTCGCGGAAGCGACGATTCTCGAACGTGAGAATGTAGCGCTCGGAGCCGAAGGCGTCGTAGGTAGCTCCGGCCGGCGTGCGGCGATGAATGCCGGTGGAGGGGCGCGAGATCCCGGATTCCACGGAGGTCGGGCACAGCGCCCAAACGTTGAAGTCGGCGCGATGTTCCTTGAACGGTGAGGTTGAGAAGAGGATTTCCGTCAAGCGGCGCGCGTCCCGCTCGAACTTGGGAAGCTCGGTCGCGGTGTAGCCGTCGCCAAGGATGAGGAAGTCAACCTTAAAGGCGGGATCCCCCGATTTCTGCAAGGCCATCAGCGGGCCGGGCGAGGGCGGCGCCGAAGTGTCAATGAACTGGTCCTTGGGGTCAATCGTGGTGGACCAGATTTCACGGAACGCGTTGCTGGCGTCGCGTTTCATGATCCTGACCTGCACCGGCGCGACGGAAGTGGGGAAGCGCAGCGACTCGGAGAAAGTGCGGTTCATCTGCTTGGCTTCTTCGGTGGTTTCCCACTCGCCAAAGATGGACGCAAAGCCGCGCGAGTACACGATGCGGTTGGTGGCACGGTCGCGCACTTCAACAAAGTACTTACCGAGATTGGTGTCGTCAATATTCTTGCGCGGGTCGCCGGGCCAGGGCGTGGGCTCGATCACGATACGGTCGAACGAGAACATCTCCTGGTGATCGTTACCGGTGTGGTAGTAGTCCACGCGCATGGTTTTGGGAGCGGCAAGGGCGGCAAGGGCGAACAAGAGAAGGGCAGCGAGGAAGAGCTTTTTCATGATGCGGGGATTGTACACAGTAGCCAGTGGTGAGTGACTGGTAGAGGCGGTGGCGAAGGCGGTGCAATTCATTATTCTTGCATTGCAGGACGAGTATGGGCATCATAGGGGCGCTCGGGTCGGCGAGCCCATCCCCCAAAGTCGGCCATCTCCCCCTCGTTGCGGACTGAGCAGGTTGTTTCAGACACCGCCGCGAGTGTCAGCGCAGGAGCAACGTTGGACATGGAAGTTCGATTCTGGGGTACACGGGGCTCGATTGCGACGCCGGGAGCGGAGACGGTGCGCTTCGGCGGCAACACGTCATGCGTGGAAGTTGTGAGCCAGGCGGGCCGGCGGTTCATCATTGACTGCGGCACGGGCGCGCGCCTGCTGGGGCATCACCTGATGTTGAAGGGGCTCCCGCGGATCCGCGCCACCGTCCTGCTCAGTCACACCCACTGGGACCACATCCAGGGATTTCCGTTTTTCAAGCCGGCCTTCCAGGCGGGAAATGAAATCCTGATCTGCGCGCCGCTGGGCGTGACCGGTTCGCTGTCCCATGTACTGTCCGGGCAGATGGAAACGACGTACTTTCCGGTCGAGTTGAGTGAACTGCCGGCGAAGATTGCGTACCGCCACTTGGCCGAGGGCGTCTTCGATTTCCACGGTGTGCGCGTCAGCACACAGGCGTTGCATCATCCGGCAGCGACGCTGGGATATCGCATCGAATGCGACCGCGTGGTGGTGGCTTACGTGGCCGACCACGAGCCCTTCAGCGACTTGCTTTGGCGGCCAGGAGCGGAGCCGGGGAAGATGGAATCCATCCATCATGAGGGCGACCGGCGTCATGCAGAATTCATGTGCGACGCGGACCTGGTGATCCACGACGCGCAGTACACGCCGGAAGAGATGCCGGAGAAAAAGCACTGGGGCCACAGCAGCTTCGAATACGCCGTGGAACTGGCGGGAGCCGCCGGGGTGCGGCAACTGGCCCTGACCCATCACGACCCGACGCACAACGACGACAAGGTGGTGGAAATCGAGGAGAGGGCGCGGGCACTGGCGGCGTCGCGCAACTATGATCTGGACGTCTTCTGCGCCTATGAAGGCTGCGAGGTCGCGGTAAAACCCAGAAAGCAGCACGCCCGGGTGGCCGTCATCAAGTGAGTTGCAGCTTAGGTTGAGCTTGCCGATGCGAACCAAGTAGATCTCATGCCGCCCTCGGGCTGAGCACGAGCATTTCCCAAGTCACGGGATCGTCATGGGCGGCGAGGAGCCGCATGCTGGTCCGTCGCTTCCCCCCACTGCTTCACCAGAGCCTCTAAGTTAGCCTCCAGCCGCGCGAGCTCGGGCTGGGCAGCATCCCATTGGTCGCCGCGCAGCAAGGCTTCGATTTTTCCGGCCAAGGCGCCGGCTTCGGCGCATCCCAGGCAAGGCAGTTCGCCCTTGAGCATGTGGGACACTCCGGCCAGTGCGGCGGGATCGCGCTGCTCGCAGGCTTGGTGCAGCCGGCGCTTGGTTTCGGGCCACTCGGCCATGAAGACGCGTAGCAATTCATCCAGCAAATCCGTATTGCCGTTCACGTAAGGCAGAGCCTGATCGCGTTGCCAGGCAAGGTTGTCGTGCGGAACTGACGGAAGAGCCTCAATTTCGCTGATCAGATCCTCGATGCGGAAGGGCTTGGATACGTAGCCGTCCATGCCCGCGGTCAGACATCGTTCGCGGTCTCCCTTGAGCGCGTGGGCGGTCATGGCGATGACAGGCAGGTGGCCGCCACGGGTTTTTTCCTTCTCACGAATGGCGGCAGTAACCTGGAATCCGTCCATCCCCGGCATCTGGACATCCATGAGGACGAGATCAAAGCTCTCAAGGAGCAACTTTCGTACCGCTTCATTACCATCACACGCCGTCTCCACCAGGTAGCCGTGTCGCTCCAGCAGGCGGACGGCAAACGTCCGGTTTACCAGGTTGTCTTCCGCGAGCAGGATGCGAAGACCCAGCTTGCGCTCGCGCATGGAGTGGCGCGTGACCAGGATCGAGGATGGGTCGGCATTCTCGGCCTTGGTTCCCAGCACTTGCCGGATGGCACTGAGCAGCTCCGCTTGTCCAATGGGCTTGGTCAGGTAGGCGGCCACTCCCAACTCTCGACAGCGTCCGGCGTCGCCGCGCTGGCCGGCTGAGGTCAGCATCATGATGGCCGAGGTGGTCAGGCGCGGATCTTGCTTCGTCTGTTCGATGAAAGTGAAGCCGTCCATTTCCGGCATCTTGGAGTCCACCAGCACGAGCGGAAATGGCAGGCACGCATCCGCAGCCCGCCGGAGATGGGCGAGGCCCGCCGCGCCGTTTTCTGTCAGTGTAGGCTTCATGTGCCAGCGCGCAAGCAGTTCTCCCAGGATGCGCCGGGAGGTGAAGTTATCGTCCACCACGAGTACCGGCACGTTGGCCAGGTTCGCCGGCGGCAACGGCGCACCCCAGCGAGGGCCGCTTCCGATGCCAACCTGTACGGTGAAATGAAAAGTACTGCCTTTCCCCACCGCACTCTCCAGCCAGAGGCGTCCTTGAAACATTTCCACCAGGCGGCGTGAGACGGTCAGTCCCAGGCCGGAGCCTCCATAGCGCCGGGTGGTGGAACCATCGCCTTGCGCAAACGCGTCGAAAATGAGTTGCTGCCTTTCGGCGGGGATGCCAATGCCGGTATCGGTGACGGTGACGTAAAGCACCGCACTGTGGTTCTCCGACGATTGCAGGGCAACATCGACCGTCACTTCCCCCACTTCGGTGAACTTAATGGCATTGCCCACCAAGTTCACGATCACCTGGCGCAGGCGGCCGGGATCGCCCACCAGCATGGCGGGAACCTCCGTGGGCACGTGGCAGTTCAGCTCCAGCCCCTTTTCATGGGCGCGCGGAGCCAGGACCTTCAAGGCGGTTTCCAGGGTGTTGCGGATGTCAAATTCGATAGACTCGAACTCAAGCCTCCCGGCTTCAATCTTGGAAAAATCGAGGATGTCGTTGATGAGGCTCAGCAAGGAGTCGGCGGAAGACTTCCCCAGGCTGAGAAATTCCCGCTGCTCTGAGTTCAATTCCGTGTCGAGCGCCAATTCCAGCATTCCCAGGATGCCATTGAGAGGAGTGCGCAATTCGTGGCTCATGTTGGCGAGGAATTCGCTCTTGGCGCGGTTGGCGGCCTCGGCGAGCTCTTTTGAGCTGATCATCTCAGCTTCCATCCGCTTGCGATGCGTGGCGTCCTGCTTGATCGCCACAAAGTTGGTAATCTCCCCGCCGGCGGACACGACCGGGGCGATAGTCGTCTGGTCAATATAAAGATTCCCGTCCTTTTTTCGATTAGTAATCTCCCCCGTCCAGTTTTTTCCTTCGCGAATCGTGTTCCACAGGTTTTTGTAGAAGGCCGCATCATGTTCCCCGGATTTTAGGATTCGCGGGTTCTTTCCTGCCACTTCCTCCAGGCTGTAGCCAGTTAGCAGAGTGAATGCGGGATTCACCCATTGAATCGTGCCATTGGGATCGGTGATAACGATCGCATTCGCCGCCGACTCCAGCGCTGTCGCCAGCAGCCGCACCTCTTCTTCCGCGCGTTTGCGCTCGCTTATGTCCACGGCTACGCCCGCGATGCAGGGCTGGCCGCCAAACAGCACCCGCGCCGAGGTCAGATAGTGAGGGATCTTGGTGCCGTTCTTGGTGATCAGGGAGGCTTCTGCAGCAGATTTTCCCTGCTCAAAGGCCTCCTGGATTTTCCGCTGCACCAATTTCCGGTCTTCTTCCGCCACCGTATCCAAGATTTCGATGTTCGGCACGTCGGCCGCGGAGTATCCGAGAACATCCTGGAAACTTCTGTTCCAGCGCAAACATTTGCCCTGCTGGTTGAAGATCGCCGAGATCATCGGCAAACTTTGGATCACCGCATCGGCGAAGCTGCGCTCCTCTTCCATTTTTTCCCAGGCCCGTTTTTCCCGCACCAGCAGTTCCGCGCTCTGTTCCTGGGCGCGCTTGCGTTCAACTATCTCCTGGCGCAG
Source organism: Terriglobia bacterium (assembly GCA_020073185.1). Taxonomy (NCBI): domain Bacteria; kingdom Pseudomonadati; phylum Acidobacteriota; class Terriglobia; species Terriglobia bacterium. The sequence continues at coordinate 18,181 of JAIQFT010000048.1, read as the reverse complement.
TTTCTCGGTGCGTTGCGCCACGATGCTTTCTTCGGCGAGGAACAGGTGGAACATGGCCACCGTCAGCCCGACAAAGACTGCCGTATAAGACAGAATCTTGAGGACGTGCGAGGCAATGTACACCGCATCGTAAAGTCTGTCGGAGGTGGATATGTAGAGGGCCTGGGCAACCCACAAGAGTATGGAGAGTACGAGCCAGTGCTCGAACGGATCGCGCTTCCAGCGTCCTTTGCGCAGATATCCAGCGGCGGCCAGCAGGGAGAAAACCACGGGCAGGAATTCTTGCGGGCGGTGGAATAACGGAAGCGGGCCGTAGCCGACAGGCAGGCGGACAAAGGCAAAAAACAGAAAGCATGCCAGCGTCCATGTGCCCACGAGGAGGTACACGAGGTGTTCCGGCACGGGGCGCGACTCTTCCTGCCCGGATTCTCGCCTCCAGAACGCCCAGCTCAGGCATAGGAGGACGGACAGGAAGAGGCGCGAGGCGAACCCGCTCCAGGGAATCAGCGACGGCGGCGGGGAGGGGAAAAACTGCGTGAAAACCGGGGCGGAGACAAACGTATGATAGCCATCAAGCAGGCTAGTGCCGATGAAGCCGGTGGCGATAAATAAGAACGTGTTTTCCTTCTTACTGTAGAAGCGCACAAGGGCCAGGATGCCCACGATCAGCGCCAGCAGCGTGGCCGCCAGCTCCATCAGGGTATGCAGGTACGCGCTGCCGTGCCACCCGTCGAGCTGCAACAACGCATAGGCGATGGCCAACAACACAATGGTGGCGAAGTAAATGGCTCGCCTGCGCGGCGCTAGATCTGCAAGTGAGCTGCTGCTCATGGAAGTGTGTTGTCTCTGGCCCGGCGAAGATGTTGGTCCGCGCAATCAACCGCCCCACGGCCCCGAAGATCGACGCCGCTGCATCGAGCAAGTCCGTTCTGAAAGCACCCTACCACCGGAAAACCACAATGAGGGGACACCCTGCAAAAGTAGTCGTGGAGCAGTCTCATTACGAACTGTGCTGCCAAATCGGGAATGATTTACTCCGCGAGGTGTGGGAGATGGCGCAGGAAGTACAGGCAGGGATAATGGGCACAAGAAATGGGAGGGCATCACCGGGAAGCGGGCCGGAGATCCCTCCCCCAAGACTTATCACCAATGCGTCACCAAACCTGGTCAATTTCGGGCCGTTTTGGTGACGCGCGAAAGGGGGGCGACAGTTACGGTTCGCGCTGTCCGACGGACTTGCGCAGGCGAAGGAAGAGGAAGCCACAGCCGGTAAACATCAGGAGCGCGCTCGCGGGCTCGGGAACGGTTCCAAGATACTCCTGCGGCGGGCCGCCTGGCCCGTTCACGATCGTCGTCGTATTACCGTCCCAGGTGTACACCACGATGTTGCTGAGCGCGTTGGGATCGATGGTGGTGGGAACCTGGGCAAGCCACCACGCTACGCTGCCCTGGGTCGAGACACTGCCCATCACCGAGGATGGCACAACGAGGGTAGGCGAGGTGGTTTTCCAGATGGCCCAGTTGATGGAGTTCGGCGATGCGTAGGGGGCATTGTTCACAAGCTGCTGGAAGAGCCATCCCGCTTGGTAGTAAGCAGTGGCACTGAATTGACCTGCGCCAGTCGCCGCGCCCGCCAAGGTGTTGACGTTGGCGTACCAACTCTCTCCCAACTGGACTTCGTGGTTGTAATCATCGCAAAGCAACGCAATCAGCGCCGGTGAGCCATTGACGGAGAAGTTATAGGGATAAGTGTACACGCCGCCGGAGTTGTTGTTGGGCAGGGTGTTGACGAGCTTGAGGTTTACAGTATCCGCATGCAGGGCGGCTGCAAGCGAAACCAACAGCAAGAGGAGCAAAGCTGATTTTGTGAGTGAGCGCATCATGCAACCGGTAATTGCACGCAGAGCGCCATCTTGCTTGCGCCGGGCCCAAGTAAGCATTTGTATTTTCAATAGGATAGCGCCACCGCACGGTGACCGAAGTAACTGCTCTCCAGGATTTCGGACGCTGGGAAGGGTAAATCTTTGCACATATTAGGGGAAAACATTTGCACACATCGCTGTTGGAGCGGTTTAGGGCCTAACTGGCGAAAGGCGCTTCCTTATCGACAATTGCTGCAATGGCGCATTCGTGGGGCGGAAGATTTTTCGGTTGTTGTACGTAGCGTTGCGGAGCATAATCTGACGGCACGGCGGCAAACCCCCAAACCACCAGCGTGAGTTCGTCCAGCAAACTTCTCTGGCGCAATGCTCTCCTCCTTATTCCTGTCCTGTTATTGGCTGCGTCGGGAGCCGTCTATTGGCGAGCTATGCACGCGTTGCGTGGCGCTAGCGAGCAAGTCGCGGCGGAGAAGTATATCCGCTTCGGCGTGCGCCATGTTGAACCGAGCGCCAACCCGGGCTTCGAGTGGATCAGCGCGCCGGCAGTTTTTTCCAGCGCGGCCCGTTTCCAGGACAAGTTATACCTCAGCGGCCCAGCGGGTCTGTTTGAATACAGCGCACGTGGCGCGCTGCTGAAGCGGTATCGCGTCGGGCAGGAGCTGCCGGCCTCACCGCTTGGCGTCATGGCGCAGGCGACTCTCGCCGATTCGCGCCAGCCGGAATTGCTGATTGCAACCGCGTCGGAAGGCGTGCTGGCATTCAACGGCCATGTGTTTCGGCAGATCCGGCCGGAAGATGCGGCCGCCCGCAGCGTCACGACCATTCTTCCGATGGCTTCCGGAAGCCTGCTGATCGGCACACAGAAGAAAGGTGTGCTCGTCTACGACGGGCATGCGATCACCCTGCTCCATTCGACTCTCGCCAACCTGCACATCACGGCGCTGGCGGGCGATGAGAGCGAGTTGTGGGTGGGCACGCTGGACCGCGGCGTGCTGCGCTTCCATGCGGGGCAAAGCGACACCTTTGGCGAAGCCGAAGGGCTGCCCGACGCGCAAGTGCACTCGATCGCGCTGGCTGAAGGCTCGGTCTACGTGGGCACATCAGCCGGCGTGGCGGAATTCCGCGATGGCAAGCTGTGGCGAGTGCTGGCGAAGGGCGCGTTGGCGCGCGCGTTGTTGCCGCGTGCCGGTGCGCTGCTGATCGGCACGATGGACGAAGGCATCGCGGATGTTCCGCTGGCGCAGACGCGGGTGATTCCAGCGCGCTTGCGCGCGTCGGTGGATTTCGGCGAGACACAGCAACTCTTCGCTGCCGAAGGCGCGGTTTTCGCGCTCGCCAAGGACGGCCTCTACGAACTGGGGCGCGGGGCCGGCTGGGAGCGAGTGCTGTCGCGCGAAGGCGCGCAGCTTACCGACCGAAACATTTCGGCGTTGGCAGTGGATCCGGAAGGACGGCTGTGGGTCGGCTACTTCGACCGCGGGCTCGACATCCTGGCGTCGCTTGGCGGGCGCACACAACACGTGGAGAACGAGCGCGCGTTCTGCATCAATCGCATCGTGCCGCGTCTGGGCGGCGACGGCGCATACGTCGCCACGGCCAACGGCCTGCTTCTGTTTGACAACGGCGGCAACGAGCAGCAGGCGCTGAAGCGCAGCGACGGGTTGATCGCGGACCATGTCACCGACGTTGTGCCCTATCGCGGCGGGATCGCGGTGGCCACGCCCGCTGGGCTGACCTTCCTCGATGGGTCCGGCGCGCGCAGTCTGTACGCCTTTCACGGGTTGGTGAACAACCACGTTTACGCACTGGGAGTAATGGGCGACCGCCTGATGGCGGGGACGCTCGGCGGCCTGACGGTGCTCGACGACGAGAAGATCGTCGGCAGCTACACTACTGCGACTTCCGAACTGAAGCACAACTGGATCACAGCGGTGCTGCCCGTCGGCAACGAATGGATGATCGGCACCTATGGCGCGGGCATGATGAGTCTGGATTCGGGCGGCCATTTCCAGCCGTTGGAGGCAGGAACAGGAAAACTCGAGGTCAATCCCAACGCGATGCTGGCAACGGCGCAACACGTCTTTGCCGGCACGCTGGGGCACGGATTGCATGTGTACAACCGCGAGTCGCGGCGCTGGACAGTGGTGCGTGACGGGTTACCGTCGGAGAACGTAACCGCGCTGGCGGTGAGCGGCGGGTATTTGTATGTGGGGACCGATAACGGGCTGGTTCGGATTGTGGAGCAGAACTTGCCATGAGACGGCTTCTTATCTTCTTGATATGGGTGGCATCCGCGGCATGCTTCGGCGACGCGGGCGTGCTGATTCCGCGTGACAAGCAACAGCCGGATCCTGCGGTGCTGTCGCTGGAAGAGATGGAAATCACGATTCGCATCGACAACGGCGACGCGCGCGTCTTCGTGCGGCAGGTGTTCGCGAACCATACCGGCGTCGTACAGGAAGGGAATTACTTTTTTGCGCTGCCTAGCCGAGCGACGGTTTCAGACTTTGCGACCTGGGACGGGCCGACGCGCTTGCCCGCGGTCATACTCGAGCGCAAACGCGCGGAGGAACTCTATAACCAGCTCAAGCAGCAGTACATCGATCCCGGCCTCCTGCAACAAGGGGAGCGCGGTGCGGAGGAAGCGCGGCGCAGCGCGGTGTTCAGCGCAAAGATCACGCCCATTCCGGCACGGGGAACCAAGCGCATGGAGATCGAGTATCACCAGTCGATCCCGGTGGAGGGCCTGCGCTCCTATTTCTCGATTCCGCTGCGGCCCGATGCATACCAGGCGCAGACCGCACTGCACCTGTGGATCCACTTCGAAATGGATTCGGCGCACGCCATTCGCGGTTTCCAGGTAGGCGGGAAGATCTTTCCGCTGAAGCTGTCAGAGAACTCGGAACACGTGGTGAAAGGCGAGTTCGAGGCTCGGCAAGTCGCCTTGACCGAAGACTTCAGCGTGCAATGGCAGCTCGACAACGCGGACGTCGACGCGCTCAAGGTGTTGACGTATCGCAACCCGGTGAGCGGGCAGCCATCCCCGCACGAGATGGCGCCGGTGCGCTCCACAACCGAGCCAGGCTTCTTCGAGGCGCAAGCGCTGATCGGCAACGGAAGCAAAGGAGCGAGCGCCGGTAAACAGGAGGCGCCGAAGACGGCGATCCTGCTGTTCGACAATTCGCTCTCCATGCAGTGGGAGAAGCTCGAGCGCAGCTACGAGGCGTTGGAGAAAATCCTGCGCGGGCTGCGCCCGGGCGACCGCTTTAACCTCATCCTCTTTAATACGCAGATCCAGACGTTCCAGCCGGCGGCGGCCGCCGCGGACGCAACGACGGTGGGGAAGGCTCTCGATTTCGTGAAAGCCAGCCGGTTGCGCGGCGGCACCGATCTGCAGAAAGCGCTGGAAACGGGACTGACGCAGGCGGCGCTCTCCGGCCCGAATGCGTACCTGGTGTTGTTGAGCGACGGCGGCGCGGATCGCGGAATCATTCACAACGGCAAACTGTCGGCGTGGTACGCGCAGCAATGGAAGAAACTGGCGGAAGCGCAGCGGCCGCGCACCTACATCTTTGGGGTGGGTGATGATGCCAACCTGCCGCTGCTGCGGATGTTGTCGCGCAACGACGGCGTGCTGGAAAACGTTCTGTCGACGGAAGCCGCCGACTTCAAGCTCAACGCCTTCGCATCGAAGATCGGGCGCAGTCCGGTTGGGCAGTTGCGCCTGGAGGTTGCGCCGCAGACCTCTGTGCAGACGGTGTATGCGCTGCAGGACTCCGCTTTCTCGGGCTCGATGGCTTCGTGGGTTGGACAATACAAGCAGCCCCAACGGGGAGTCACGTTCGCAGCCCGCGCGGTCCGCGACGGCGAAGCGCTGGAGATGAAGCAAACGGCGGACCTGCCGGCGGAAGCGGCAAACCATCCGCAACTGCCGCGGCTTTGGGCGCGGGCTCGCGTAGACGCACTGCTGGAAAAGATCGAGCGTGACGGCGAAGACCGCGCGTCGATTGACGAAATCATTCGGCTGGCACGCAAGTACAAATTCGTGACGCCGTACACATCGTTCCTGGCGGTGCCACGATCGCTGCTCCGTCCGCGCGTGATCCGCCCCGGCGATCCGGTGCTGCGCGTGAAGACGGATGAATCGATCGTGTCCGTGATCGCGCTGTTTCCATTCGGCCTGGTAAAGAAGTTGCGCTACCTGCCCAGCGAAGACATCTGGCAGACGCGCTTCCTCGCGCCCAACGACATGCAGGACGGAACCTACGCGGTGCGCCTGATGTTGCGCGATCGCAGCGGCAACATGTATCGCGAGCAGAAGACGTTCGTCATCGCTAGCACGCCGCCGGTGGTCAAGCTGCGTCTTGACAAAAAGAAGTTTCGCAGAGGCGAGGTCATGCTGCTTAGAGCTAACGCGTCGCAGAGCACGCGCACGCTGGTAGCCCGGCTGGAGGGCGCCGCGCCCGTCGCTCTCAAGTGGAGCCAGCAGGCGGGCACGAATACGGGCGAACTGATCGTCCCCGAGAATCTGCCGGCAGGAACGTACCGGCTCACCGTGACGGCGGAAGACATGGCGCACAACGCCGGCTCGCAGGAGGTGCAGATTGAAGTGCTTCCGTAAGAGCATCGGGCGAGTGGCGATCGTGGTGGCGACGGTTTGCGCCGGGTTGGTTCTGGCGGCCAGCGGCGCGCTGCCGGCTTGGATGGTCAACGTCGAGAGCAAGTCCGCGTTGGAAGGCGTCTTCTTCCGGCTCATGGATATGCCCGGAGGCGCAGTGCTGGGACGGCGTCCCCCGGCGGAGACGCGCGCCGCGCTGGCGGAACTGATCAAGGACAAGCCGCGCGACGCCGGCCTGTATTCCCTGCGCGCGCTGGAAGACGAACAGGCGCTTGACTTCGATGCCGCGGAAGCCGACTGGAAGCAATACGCGCAGAAGGCGCAGGACAAGGCCGCTGCGAACTTGGCGCTGGCGGACTTCTACCACCGTCGCGTGCGTCCGCAGGATGAGATCAGGATTCTCGCCACCGTCGGGCAGATGTCGCCGGCATCGGGCGAAGCGCTGATGCCCAACTCGCAGCAACGGTCGTGGAAGGCTTTCGAGCGAATCCTTGACCTCGCGCGGGCGCACGCTATGCCGAGCGACCTCACGGCAGCGCAATACAAGGCTTGGATCGCGCGCTATCCGCGGGAGCGCTCGCTCTACATTCGGTACTTTCAGTTCCTGCTGGATCAGAAGAATGCACCCGAGGCGCAACAGGCCATTGCGGAATACCAGAAAGCGTTTCCCGATGACGCAGTGTTTCCCGTGAAGGCGAAGGCGCTGGTCAGCTACAAACAGGGCTCGGTGGAGCGGGGGCTCGCCGTCTACGATCAGGCATTCCAGCCGTTATGGCCGGCGGAACTGGTGCAGAGCTTCTTCGAACTGCTCAAAGAAACGCGCACCTCGCGCCAGTACCTGGATCAATGGCGCGGGCAGTTGGAGGCGAATCCCGACGACCTGAACTCGCTGGCACGGATCTTCTTTTATTACCAGCAGCAGGGCAAGCTCGACGTAGCGCAACAGATGATCAACGAGTACAGGTTGCGCAAGGAAGCGCGCAAAGGGCAGTGGTCGACGGATGAGTTGTACACGCTGGCGCGCCTGCTGGAGCAGGTGCACGCCTACGCCGAGGCTTCCCGCTATTACTACGCGCTCTACGACGCGCAGGGGCCGGGTGCGAAAGAGAAAGCGATGGCTGGATTGACCTCGATCCTGCTGACGGCCCCGGAGCAGCCGCTGCGGCTCGGCGCAGGTGAACTGTCGATCTACCAGGACATCGCAACACTCGATCCAGGGCCGGGATTTTTCAACGGCATTCTGTCGCTGATCTTGAACTCGACCAATGCCGCCAATCATTTCTCGGAAGAGGAGCAACGAGCCGTTCCATACCTCCATCGCGCCAAGGCGGCGGAGCTGCTCTCGGCATTCGACGCGCAATTCCCGCAATCACCGCGGCGTCCCGAACTGCACGAGCAGTTGCTTGAGACCTACGCGAACTACGGCGCCAGCGATGCGGTGATCCGTGACGGCAAGCAGTTCCTGGCAAATTTCGCCGCAGCGCCACAACGCACGCAGGTAGCGCTGCTCATGGCGGAAGCGTACTCACGGACGAAGCAGACGAAAGAGGAATTTGCCATCTACGACTCGGTGCTGCAGGAGCTGGCGAGAAACGCGCAGCAAGTTCCGCTGGGCTCTGCGGCGAATGAAAGCGACTACAGCAAGCGGGTCGAAGCCGAAGAACAAAGTTCTCCAGCAGTCTCATGCGAAGAGGAAGATTGCCAGCAGGGAGCGCCACAAGCTCGCTTACAAAAGCGGCCGCAGCAGAAGGCATTCTCGGTGGGACAGACTTCCGTCGAACAGCCGAGTGGGCCGCGTTCCCCCGAGTATGCGCGCGTACTGGAGCGCTACATCGGGCGTCTGGTGCAGCAGAAGCTGGTGGCGGACGCGCTCGCCGTGCTGCGCCGCGAAATCGACCGCAATCCGAACGATCCGGGTTTGTACGAGCGGCTGGCGGAGTTCCTGCAGCAGAACCAGATCGGCGCCGAGACGGAACAGGTATACAAGCGCGCCATTCAACAGTTCCCAGAGCGCTCCTGGTATCACAAGCTGGCGCGGTGGTACCTGGCGCAAAAGCGCAAGGCGGATTTCGTGCAACTGAGTTCCGATGTCAGCAAGATTTTCGCCGGGACGGAGCTGCAATCGTATTTTGACGCGGTTGTGCGCGGGGCCAATTACGAGATTGAGCCGCAGATGTACCTGCAACTGAACTTGTATGCACACCAGCGATTCCCGCACAACCTGACGTTTGTCCGCAACTTGCTCGGCGCGTACAGCCGGAGGGAGACGCGCGACAACGCCGCGTACGAACGGCTGCTGCATGAGCATTGGATGGAAGCCGACGATTTGCGCGACCGGCTGTTCCAGTCGCTTTCGGGGCCAAGGCTAGAGGCAGAATTGCGCCGAGTGGAGTCCGGCGAGATGGCCAGCAACTGGGACGCCGCGGCCAACAAAAATCCTCTGGCCGTTCGCTTCGTTGCTGACGCGCACCTTTGGCGCTCGCACTTTGAAGACGCGGCGGCGCCGCTGGGCGCCATGGCGCGAGTGTTTCCGGCAGACTTCGAGATCGGCCGGCGTGCGTCTGCCGTGTTCCGCTCGCTGGCGTATTTCGATTCACGCAACACCGAGCTTGCCGTGGCGGTCGAGCAAAACCTGCTGCAGGCCGATGCCGGTAACCGCGAGACGCTGGCGCGAATTGGGGACATCTACGCTGATCGCGAGCTGTTCGCGAAGGCCACGCCGTACTGGAACAAGATGGTGGAAACCGAGCCCGGATTGCAGGCCGGGTATCTCGATGCGGCGACCGTCTACTGGGATTACTTCGATTTCGACAATGCGCTGCGTCTGCTGAATGAGGGCCGCGCAAAGCTCGGCCGTCCCGACTTGTATGCCTACGAGGAAGGCGCGATCTACGAAGGCAAGCGCGCGTATCCGCAGGCCGTGGCCGAGTACGTGAAGGGCGCGCTGGGGCGGGAGGGAGGCTCCGCTCAGGCGCGACTGCAGCAACTGGCAACGCGCGCGAGTTATCGCGACCTGGTGGAGGAGGCGACGACGAAGCCGACGGAGCGGGCGAATCCAGCGCCCGAGGCCGTGAACCTGCGTATCGCCGTACTGGAGGCGCAGGGCCGCAAGGACGACCTGGAGAAGTTCCTGATGCGGCTGATCGAGCGCGCCAGTTCGCTCGATTTGCTGGAGAGTTTGGAAACGCTGGCACAACAAAAGTCCATTGAACCCGCGCGTCAGCGCGCACTGGAGCGGCAAGCGGAACTGACCACCGATCCCATCCGGCGCCTCGAACTGCGCTACCAGTTGGTGCGCTTCTATGAAGGCAAGAAGGATTTCGCGGCGGCGCAGCGCAACGTAGAGGTGCTTTACAGCGAGCATCCGAAGATTCTTGGCGTGGTGCGGGCGACCGTGGACTTCTTCTGGCGGATGAAACTACAGCAGCGGGCGATCGAGGTGCTGGAACAGGCGTCGAAGGATGCTTACCCGGACCTTGCCAGGAGGTTCCGCTTTGAGGCGGCACGCAAGATGACCGAAGCCGGCCACTACGAACCGGCGCGGCAGATCATCGTGCCGCTCATGGCGGCTGAGCCATACAACACCGAATACCTGGCCGCGATGGCTGACACGTTCGCGCGGTCCGGCGACAATCGCGGCCTGAAGAAGTTCTATCTGGAGAAGATCGCGTTCTTCCAGGGCACATCGATGGACGCGAGCGCGAAGACCATGCAGATCGCGGCGCTACGCCGCGGGCTGATCCCGGCGCTCACCCGGCTGAAGGATTACAGCGGCGCCGTGGATCAGTACATGCTCATTATAAATAGCTACCCCGAGGACGAAGGGCTCGTTACCGAGGCCGCTTATTACGCCGGGCGCTACGCGCTGAAGCAGCGGCTGCTGGACTTCTACGCCAAGACGGTGCAGCAATCGCCGCGCGACGTGCGCTGGGCGGTGGTGTTGGCGCGGCTCGAGGCGAATTTCGAGGACTACCCCGCGGCGATCGACGCCTATGCAAAGGCGATCGTGGTGCGGCCGGATCGGGTGGACCTGCGCACCGCCCGGGCCGGATTGCTGGAACGGTTGATGCGCTTCGACGACGCGGTGGCCGACTATCAGAAGCTCTACGAGCTCACTTATAAAAACCCGAGCTGGATGGAGAAGATCGCGGAAGTTCGTGCACGGCAAGGGAAGACGGCCGACGTCGTGCAGGCGCTGAAGCTGGCTTTCATCGAGGGTCGTCCCGAGCAGCCGCAAAATTATTTTAACGCCGCCCAGCGGCTGGAAAGGTGGAACATGCTGATGGCGGCGCGCGAGTTTGCCGAACAGGGCATGAAAGCCGCCGGCGACAACGCGTTGGGCCACGAGTCGCTCAGTGGAACGCGTTTGTGGATGCGTATCCTCACGCGACAGCGCAAGCAAGACGAAGCATGGACGCGGCTGGACCGGATCCGGAACGCCGTGTCGGCGAGAGTGGCCGCCGCGCTGGCGAAGCCGGCCGTGCCGAATTCCGACGAGGATGCTGTCCGTCGTGCCGGCGAGGCGGCGCGGCGGAAAGACGCGCGGGCAAACTTGAGCGCGTGCCTCCAGGAGATGGGTGCGACGATCGACAAGTATTTCGTGCCCGAGGAACGCGCGCGGTTCGCAGGCTACCTGGCGCAGAAGCGCGCGGGCATGAGCCTGAATGACGTCGGCGACTTCCTGGCTCCGGCCGCGCAATCCGCGGGAATTCCGGCGCTGGAGGTGCAGTGGCGGCAGGAGTTGCTGCTGGCGGGAACCGATTCGGCGCTGTCCGGAGTGACTCGACTGGTGGACCTGCAAACTAAGCGCCTGAAGTTCACCGAACTCGGGGCGCAGATGGAAGCGCTCGCCGCGCGTGCTCCGGTTCCGGAACGCGCCATGTACCTGCAGCGGGCGGCGGATACGTATCGCTCCGGCGGCGACTGGCAGTCGGAGTTGCGGTTGTTGAACGCGTTGCACGCGCGAAACGGATGGGCCGGTGACCCGCAGCGGTATTACGAGCTGTTACTGGCGCACGATCCGCAGACGCTGGTTGCGCTCGCCAACAGCAATCAGCGGACGGAGCGCGATGCGGTTGCGAATTACATCGTCGCCAACGGCGACGGCCACATCGCGCAGCTGGCCATCAACACGCGCGCGATCGGGCTGCCGCCGATCTGGTTAAAGGCGTATACGGGCCTGACAGGACTCTACTTCCGCGATGCATCACCGGCGGTCGACACCGCATTCCGGTCGGCGCTGTCGGATGCCACGATCGGCGAGCGGCTGGGAAAGCGGGTGGACCGCTCGCAGCAATTGGCCGGCAATACCTGGTTCTACTACGGCGCGCGTTACGGCGAGTACCTGGGAAGCGTGACCAAGCGGCCGAACGCGGAAGATTATCTCCCGTCGGCGCTGGAGCAGACGCCAGGCCGCGCCGCCGCCTATGAGACGCTGGCCGAGTATTACAACGATGCCGGTGAAGGCACGAAGGCCATCACCGACTACAGTCACTCACTGGAACTCGGGCCGGAGCGCGCGGACATCCATGACAAACTCGCCGTCATACATTGGAGGCAGAACAACCGCGCGGAAGCGGATGCGCATTGGCGCGAGTCGCTGTCGATCCTGACGCGGCAGGTGCAGCGGCGTCAGGTTCGGGAGACATTCTGGCGCGACTTCGGCAGTGTGATGGAGCACTTCCGCACGCGCAGGGTTTTTGGCGATTACCGCCGTGGCGTGGACGCCTTGCTGCGTGCCTACATCCGCAAGAATGGCACGTGGCGGAACACGGCGCTGATGCGCGACGCGTACCGGGCGCTGGGCGACGACGCAGCGGGAGTCGCATGGCTGCTCGACCTAGCGTCGGTCGCTCCGTACCCAACGGCGATGGTGGCGGAGTTCGCGGACAACCGCTGGATTCCCAAAGCGCGCAAGGAACCGATCTACCGGCGCATGCTGCAGTACAAGCAGGATGCGCTGTCGCGGACGCAGGGAATGGAGCGCGACTACGCGCTGCAGGACTACCAGAGCTGGCGCCGGCGCTGGATCGGCTACCTCCTCGACACGGGCCAGTTCGATCGTGCCCGTGCCGAACTCGATACGCTGCGGGCTGAAACCGGCGCGGTCGACCTGTTTGTAAGCGAGCGCCTGCGAGTGGACGCCGCGCAGAACCGGCTCGAAGCGACGCTGGATTCGTATCGCGCCGATCCGGATCATGCACCGCCGTTGCCGCTTCTGCGCGAAGTGGCCATGGACCTGCATAAGCAGAAGGACAAATCTTCGGCAAGCAAGGTTCTGGAATACGTGTTCAGCCGCGAAATCGAGGAGCACAAGCTCACGGCGGCGAACCTGCTCGGCTTGGCGGAGAGTCGCATCGGGTCCGGAGATATGAAGGGCGCGCTGGAACTGCTGCACCGGGCCACACTCGTGGTCGGGCAGCCGTTCGAGAATCTTGACGCGGCCGCGTCGCTGCTCGTCCGGTCCGGGCATCCCGCCGAAGCCACGGAGTTTTTCGATGCACTGGTCAAGGCGGAGCCCTGGAACGCCGTTGCGCGCGTGAACCTGGCGCACGCGCAGATGAAGGCGGGCAAGGATGCCGCGGGCGCACGCGCCGCGCTGATGGCGATCGCGCGCAACCCGGAGCTGGCATACGAGACGCGGCTTCGCGCGGCGGCTGCGGCTGCGCCGGGCGCGGAAATAGTCTGGGGTTCGAACGAACTGCGGATCATCGGAACCAATGCGACGGCGATTCCGGCCGCCTTCAATCCGGCGTTTTTCCACCAGGCCCGGCTCAAGGTGGCGCAGCAGGCCGGTTCCAACAAAATCCGCATGCAACTGCTGCGCGCGGCCCTCGAGGATTACCCGAGCCGCGATGCGGCGCGCGTGCCGTTCTTCCGTGCCGCGCTGGAGGCGAAGCAGAACCAGCTTGCGATCGCGACGCTGCAGCCGATGTTGCAGTCCGTGTTCCTGTTGCTGAAGGGAGACACGGACACCGAAAGAGCGAGCGACGCGGGCGATGAGCCGACGCTTCGCAATCCGTACGGCTGGCAAAGTGTGCCGCTGGCGGAGCGCGCGTCGCTAGCGCGTGATATTGGTTCCGCACTGGATGGCCTGAACCGCTGGCCGGAAGCGGTGCGGTTCCTGACTGTCGCCGCGCAACTGGAGACGGCCGCGGACAGGAAGGCAGCCGTACAAACGCAAATCGAAGACTTGCGCACGCGCATACGCCAGCGCGCGTTGAACGAAAACAGGCGTCCGATGATCCACTCGGAACTCGATCAGGACCGGGTGGTGAGGCCGATGCTGGTGTCGCGCAGGGCGCCGCCTCCGGCAGCCGCGCCGGCGAGAAGGAGGACGCCATGAAGCGAGCATTTCCGCTGGTGGCGATCGCGGCGATAGCGGTTGGTTCCTGGGCCACGTACCAGGCCTTGGCTCCAACGCCCAAACCGCTGAGCGCATTCATGCCGCCCGATGCCATCCTATATCTCGAAGCCAAGAGCTTCAGTGGCCTGCTCGCGGAGTGGAACGCGTCGGCGCAAAAGGCCTCGTGGGTGAAGAGCGACAACTTCGCGGTGTTTTCGCGCTCGCGCTTGTTCCAGCGGCTGGAACGGGCGCAGCGGGAGTTCGCCGCAGCCGCGGGTCTGCCGCCGGACATGAACTTTGCGACCGCGGTCGCCGGCGAGCAGAGTGCGCTCGCCATCTACGACATCGGCAACCTGGAGTTCGTATACGTCACGCGCATGAAGTCAGCGAAGTCGATGCAAACCGCGATCTGGCAACTCCGAAGCAAGTTCGAGCCGCGCAGCGCGAACGGCGCCAGCTTCTTCGTACACGCGGATCCGCAGTCGAAGCGGGTCGTCGGTTTCGGCGCTACCGACGAATACTTTGTGCTGGGCACCCGCGAGGACCTGATTGCGGGCGCGATGGCGCTGGTTGTGGGCCAGCAGGGACGCAACCTGGCGCAGGACGAGTGGTACCGGAAGGCGATTGCCGCCGCGCTGAAGCAGGGCGGCGACCTGCGCATGGTACTCGACCTGGCTGAGATCGCGCAGACACCACAGTTCCGCACCTACTGGGCCCAGCAGAACATCACCGAAACTCGACAATACTCGGCCGCTGTGGTCGACCTGTATCGCAGCGCCACGGAGTATCGCGAAGAGCGCGTGCTGCTTCGTGCCGGCGACCAGGAATCCGAGGGCGGGGAAGAGCCGCGGCAGGGCCTCGTTACTGCCGAAGGGATGAAGGCCGTCGCGGACGTCGTCAAGTTTGTACCGGACGGCGCCGGCGTGTATCGCGCGGTGGCGAATCCGACGCCCAGAGAGGCGCTGCGATTAATGGTCGTGAAGGTGCTGGCGCCACACATTGGGCTGGCTCCAGTGCAGCACCTTGCGCCCAAGGTCGCGCTTACTTCCGGCGAGGCCGGGAGCGAATCGGACCTGGAGACACGTGTCGATCAGCAGCCGGCGTCGCGCTATTCGTCGGAGCGCGTCAGCGACGAACTGGAAGGACAGCTTGCGCAGGCGCGAGTGCAAGCGCTTCTGCAAGTGGAAGGAACGCAGCGTGCGGCGAACGGTGTCTTCATCGGACCGCGCACCGTGCTGGTGTTCGTCGCATCTTCCGACTGGAACGGCGAGGCGATTCGCACCGCATTGCAGCGCGCGTTGCAGCCCGGACTGACCGCCAGCCACCTGGGGCTGGAGTGGACGCAGACGGGAGCGTCATATCGGCTGAACGGCCTGATGCCAATCGCGATGGCATTGCAGGGCAAGTACATGTTCGTTTCGGACGATCCCGCAAGGCTCGACGCGATGGTAGCCAGGAGTGGATCGGCGTCGACGATCCAGCCGGCAACGTACGCGGCTGGATTCAACCACCAAGGCGAGCGGGAAAACTTTCTGCGCCTGACGGGACTGGTCCATCGCGCGGCGGCGCCGCCCGAACGCGATGTCGCAGCCCAGGGAAGCGATGCGGCCGAGGAACGCGCGCCCAAGACGAAGAGTGACGCGGAAGCGCCGGAGCGCGAACCCGACTTTTTCTCGGAGAACATCGCCAGCCTGAGTGCAACGTTGAAGGATGTCAAGGCGGAGTCGATCGTGGTGCGACAGGCCGCCAGCCGCGTCCGCCAAACCGTCACGTATACCTGGTCGAAATGAGACGCGCGGCAATCGTGGCGCTTGCGATTGCGCTGATGCTGCCGACCTGCGGCGACGGCGCGGAGTCCGAGTCGTCCTCGCTGTTTGCCCAGTCAGCGGCGGCGATGTTGCGGCGCGACTTTGCCGATTCGAGAATTTCATACCTCCTGCTAAATGCGCGAGATGGCCGCCTGCTTGCTTCTCGCTGGGATCATCCTGAACAGCCCATTCCCGTAGGCTCGCTGGTGAAGCCGTTCACCGCCGTGGCGTACGCGCGTGCACACGATTTTCGATTTCCCGAGCACGAGTGCACAGGCGGCCGCACCTGCTGGCTGCCGCGCGGACACGGTCGTGTGGACCTTGTGCACGCAGTGGCGTTCTCCTGCAACGCATACTTTCGCGCGCTGGCCGCCGGCGTGAGCGCGGCAGAGAGCCAGAGTGCGATGCGCCAATTTGGCCTGGAAACGCCGGCAGCCGGAGCGACGACCGAGCAACTGATCGGACTCGACGATTCCTGGAAGATCGCGCCGCTGGCGTTGGCGCGGGCCTATCTCGAACTGACGCGCCATCCACTCGATCCGGGCGTGCGCGACGTCCTCGCCGGGATGGCGGAGTCCGCGCGTGCCGGTACCGGGCAGGGCATCAGCCGCGGCCTTCGCCGCCGTGCGGTACTGGCAAAGACGGGCACTGCCGCCTGTACGCACGGCCGCGCTCCCGGCGACGGATTTGCGGTGGCGCTGGTTCCAGCCGACGCGCCCACGTTGCTGCTGATGGTTCGAGTCCATGGTGTGCCTGGATCGCACGCGGCCGTCACGGCGGGACAGATGCTTCAGCGTCTGCAGCAGAAAGTCGGGGTGGGCAGTGATTAGGGCCGGTGCACTCGCGCTCGCGCTGTTGCTGGGCGTGCCGGCATGGGCGCAGACGGTTCGCATCGGCGTCTTTGGGCTGTTCCATCCCACGGAGTTGAGTATTGCTCCCGCGCCAGGCAGCTCTCTCGTAATCGAGACAGATGGGGAGAGCGGCACCATGAACCAGGCTGTACAAGTGCGCCTCGCTGGTGACCGCGTGCAGCTCTTGTCGCAGGGCGTTTCGTGGCGTGTCACTCGCGTGCGAATTCACGCCCGTGACGGCGGCCTCGCCGACCTGGTCCTGAGCGTTGCTGGAAAAATCCGGAGGCGCTATCGCGGCGCTCTAGAGATCGTTTCCAACCGCAGCGAACTCGCCCCGATCGTCACCATGGATCTGGAACTCGCCGTGGCGTCGGCTGTGGCCGCGGAGAGCCCGCCCGGCGCACCGCTTGAGGCGCTGAAGGCTCAAGCGGTTGCGACGCGTTCATTCCTGGTCGCGCATGGCAGCGGCCACAAGCTGTTCGATTTTTGCGATACGACGCACTGTCAGTTCCTGCGCCAGCCGCCAGCGCCGCATTCGCTGGCCGCGCGAGCCGCGCGTGAGACGCGAGGCATGGTGCTTACTTATCTCGGTTCGCCTTTCTCGGCCATGTTCGCGTCGTCGTGCGGGGGGCGCTCGAAGACGCTGGCGGAACTCGGACTGCCGGTGCGCGACTATCCCTACTTCGCGGTCGATTGCCCCTATTGCCGTCGGAACGCGGATCGCTGGACGCGGAAAGTGTCCCGCAGGGTGGTGGGCGAGCGCGGACGGTTGGAACTCGACCGTCAGCGTGGATGGAGCGCGCTTCCTGGCAATCATTACAGCGTGAAGGAGACAGACGACGGGATCGTCATGAAAGGCGCGGGGCAGGGACACGGCCTCGGGTTATGCCAGAAGGGCGCCGCCGGCATGGCCGCTGAGGGCAAGAGCTTTCGCGAGATACTCGATCATTATTATCCCAACACCCTCGTTCAGGTTGACGCTGCGTTGCGCTAGCACAGAGTGGCAGATAGGCGCAGAGAACACGCCGATCCATCTCTGACGCGGCGCCACCTTGTTCTGCAGCAGGTCTGGTGGCACTACCGCACTGGAATTGGTCTCATCATGGCCCGGAGACCGCGGATTTTATGTCGCGCGGAACCGGCTTGCCGGCAACTGGAGTCGCGGTCTTGGTCTATCTGCGCTTTATCATCCAGCCGATGAACACACCCGCGACCAGACCAAAAGCCAACGTCGCCGCCATGGTTTCCATCGGATGACGTTTGACACGTTGCGTCGTATCGTCCAGGAGTTCCTCCGCCACATCGCCGCTCCGTTTGACGGCACGCTTGATGACACCTACGCCCTCGTCGATCGCGTCCGCCATCGCAGACGATGCGCGTGAAAGTTTGCGGATTGATTCCGTGACCTGCGCGTCAGCTTTTTCCACAATGTTTTCCATAAGATATTTACCTCCTGCATGGAAGTACAATCAGCAACTCGACGACGCTCCTACCGAATGAGACGGATCACCGGAGATATCTGGAGATATGGCTCGCACAGCGGCCCCTCCCTGTGACCTGCCCCCTTACTCCGCACAGTTGAGACTACGACAACTTCCATCCTTTTCACCGAGCTTTTCAGCGGGGATGGGGGTGTGGGGCAAGGGGCCGGCGTTTGAGGCCTCTTGCCCCACTCCATC
>JAIQFT010000047.1 GCA_020073185.1 Terriglobia bacterium | reverse complement strand
CCGCAGTGCCAAAGCACGACTTGCGGAAGCCCTGGAACAGGCCGCTGCGGAAGCGATCTCGTCGATTACTGCCGACAACGCTGTCGCTTGGTTCCGCCACTGCGGCTACAGGGTACAGCAACCATGAATCCGCTCTAGTCTGCGCGCAGCGGCGCAGATAGCAAACAGAAACGGCGCGGCCGCAATACCACAACGGGAAACCCAAATTAGGAAACCTATTCGGTGAGGCGCAAGTTGGTGCCAAGCTTGTCCAGCGCGAGCAGCAGGCAGGCTTGGGCCAGATCGGCGTTGTGGGCGAGCGCCGCGCTGCGGGCGCGCTGGAAAACGGCGCTCAACTTTTGGCAGATGGCAGATTCGATGTTCGCCTGCTCGGGGCCGGAGCAGTGGATGGCGTGTTGCCACTCGGCGAACCAGGCGAGGGTCCGGGGGGCAGCGCCGAGCAGATCGGGGATGACGGTAATGCCGCGCGAGGTCAGAGTGCACCTGGCGGCGGGTGTGACGGCGTTGTGAACCGCTTCGAGGATGAGCGGGGCGCGAACCCGCGAGGCGTTCTGCGCATTGAGCTGGCGCTCGGCAGCGGCGGTGATGAGCAGGTCGCAGGCGGATTCGAGAACGTCGGAGTTACGCACAGGCTCGGCGCCGTCGAAGCCGTAGACCATGCCCTGCTTGGCGACGTGGGCGGAGATGGCGGCCAGGTCGAGACCGCGGTCGGCAAACAGCCCGCCGGACTTGTCGGCGACAGCGACAATGCGGGCGCCGGCGTCATGCAACAGGCGCGCAAGTGCAGCGGCCGCCGGGCCGAATCCCTGCAGGGAAATGCGGTGGCTGTCAAGCGCGGATCTGGGTGGCTGATGGCTGGTGGCTGGGGTTGGTTGCGCGGTGAAGGCTTCAGAGATGAGAGTGAACCATCCGGCGGCGATGGCGGCGGCGGGATCGGGCAGTCCGCCGAGAACGGCGGGCTTGCCGACCACGGCGGCTGGAGCAATATGGCGGCTAGTCCAGGCAGCGGCGAACTCGGTGGGCGCGAAGATGTCGGCGCGGATATCGAGGGCGGCGAGGTAATCGCGAACCAGGTGGCGAAGTTCGCGCTCGGAGAGTTGCGCGGGATCGCAGACGATGGCGCCGGCGCTGCCGCCCAGCGTCAGATCGAAAAGCGCGCATTGCAGCGTGAGGTGCTGGGCGAGGGGGCGGAGTTGGGCGATATGCGCGTCGGGGGCCAGCAGCACAGGGCCAAGGCAGCCGGCGCGTCCGTGAAAATGTTGGACACGAATGCCGGTGGAGATGGCGGCGTCGCCGGAGTCGCGCAACAAGGGCAGATTGACGGTGATTTCGCGCTCGGAGTGTTTGAGGCGCTGCACGATCCAGTCTTCCAGGTCGAGGGCGCGCGCGGCTTCTTCCAGTTGCGCGATGGAGTCAAGGAAGGGATCCTCTTCCATGAGTTCGGGAGGGAGAAGGTCGGCGGGGTTCATGATGACCTCCTGGATCTTTCCCGGCGCTGCAGTACCGGGCCATTTTCGTGCCGTCCCTACGGGGCTTTTCGCAATTCATAACGCTCCGGGCGGAGCCGGTTCCCCCCTGCGAAGCGGCGCCGCCCGGAGGCTGCCGGCTCGCGCGGGACGTGCTGCCTAGGTCCACGTCCCGGGAGCCGGCGATGGTTAATCCGCATCGGCCGGTTCGGCCAGCCAGCGGGTGCGCGGTTCGACGCGCGGGAAAATCTTCAGGTGCAGAACCGCCCAGCGGAAGGCGATGACTGCGGCGGCGACCAGCATGACGGTTACTGCCAGCTCCGACCACTTGGGAACGTAGTGGGTGCCGGTGGCGCGCTCCAGCGCGGTGATGGAGACGTTGATGCGATGGGCGATGAAGCCCATCACGGTAATTGCGCTGGCCCAGTAGAGGCCGATGGGCGTCTCGCGCACCTTCCTCAGGTTGAACAGCACCACGGGTACGACGATGAAGAGCGCCATCTCCAGCCAGAAGTAAAAGGTTTCGGAGCGCGGCAGGAAGAAGTAATGGCCGGCGCCCTGGCGGACGAGGTCGGCGAAACGGAACAAGCCGAAGATCACCAGCAGGGGAGTGATGACCCGGCTGAAATCCTTGAGGATGCCTAAGTCAAGTTTCACGCCCAGCGAACGGTGGCAGAGATAGAGGGCAATAATGACCATGGCAAATCCGGCAGGGATCGCCGAGAGGTAAAACAGCGTCGTCTGATAATTGCTGTACCAGAGCGGATATACCTTGCCCTTGAAGATGATGAACAAGCCGCCGAGGAACGACTGGTGCAAGGAAGAGAGCAGAACGCCGATCAGCACCAAGCCAATGAGCACGCGATGTTGCCACTCGAGCAGGAACTCGCGGATGCGCTGATGAGGAATCTTCTCCAGCAGCGCAGGCGAGAACTCCAGCGCGAGCACGGTGGTGTAGAGCATGATGCACCAGACGACTTCGAAGAGCACCGACTTACGGTTCCACATGACCAGCGGGTGCCAGAAATTCCATGGTAGTCCGAGCTCCCAGGCATATCCGGCAACCACGGAGAGGTAGCCGAGGAAGGCGATCATGACCGAGGCGCGGGAGATGGCGTGGTAGCGCTCCATCCCGAGCAGGTAGACGGCGCCGGCAATGGCAAAGCCGCCGGCGGAAAGGCCCACGCCGCAGAGAGTGGCGACGCCCACCCAGATGCCCCAGGGTTGGCCGTCAGAAAGATTGGTGGCCGCGCGCCATCCGGCGAAGAACCGGAGGTAGGTGGCCCAGAGTCCGGCGGCAAAAATGACCGCCGAAATGGCACGCCACAAAGTGATTTTTTTCATGATCTGCGACATGGCTCAGTTCCTTTCCTTTTCGTCCTGCTCGGCCACTCGCGCCAGGGCGACTTCACGGCGGCGCTGGGTGAACCAATAGAGGCCGGCAAGCAGCGATCCGCCGATGGTGACCACGGTCGGCACTTCACCCAGCGCGGCGGCCGAGAGCGTCGGCATGGGCTGGTTCATGGGCGGCTCGATGAATCCGAGCTGCTCGAAGGGCACGTCGGAGATATAGAAGACGGAAGTGCCGCCGACTTCCTTCTCGCCGTAGATGCGCGCCACGTAAGTGCCGGGGTTCTCGACGATGCGCTTGTGCGCTTCCATCAGCAGGTCTTCGCGATTGCCGAAGGTGGTGGCGCCGGTGGGGCAGGCTTCCGCACACAAGGTCTGCTTGCCGGCCAGGACGCGCTCGGCGCACATGTCGCACTTGGTGACGTAGGGCGCCAGCTTGCTCCACTCGTACTTGGGCACGCTGAAGGGGCAGGCGATCATGCAGTAGCGGCAGCCGATGCACTTGTGGCCGTCGTAGCGTACGGCGCCCTGAGCGGTCTTGACGATGGCACCGACCGGGCAGACGCTGGCGCAAGACGGATCTTCGCAGTGCATGCACATGCGGCGGACAAACTTCTCGCCGCGCGGCTCGATCGCCGTAAAGGCGGTGGCGGAGAGCGTCGGCTCGGGATCGCCCGGCTGCTGGTGTCCCGCTTTGCAGGCGACGGAGCACTGTTGGCAGCCGATGCATTTGGTGATATCAATCAACAGCGCTTTGGATTGCTTGCTCATCTCTAGCCTCCCAGGCAGTACGACATCAGGGCCTGAATTCCTATCGGTCCCACTAGGTCAAGAAAAACTCGCGAATCATGGTGCGCTGCGCGCCGGGCTCCAACTGCGCCAGCAGGCCGGAGACGGGAAGTCCGCCATCGGCAGCGGCGGCGACGCCGAGCCTGGAAGTCATGGTGGACAGGCGGCGGACCGAGTTCTGCATCCACGAGCCGACCAGGGCTCCCTGCAGCAGGTTGTTGAGGTTGGTGGTGATCTCCGGCGACTTGACGACGCAGATCCAGCCGGCCTTGTACGGGTCATTGAGAATGACGTTGGGGTCTTTGACAGCGTCCTGGTTGACGGAAACGACCACGCCTTCGATGGGCGAGAGCAGATCCACGCTGAGGCCGTCGCGGGTGATGGTGCAGAGCTTCTGCCCTTGGCGGACCCAGCGGTTGAGCCCGACGACTTCGACGCGATCGATTTTGCCGAGCAGATGGGCGCCGAGGCTGTCTACCCCGATGCGCGCGTTCTGGCGGCCCTCATCCAGCACCCAGGTGTGGCCGGGGTGGAAGCAGTAGCCCTTGGGCACGTCGAAACCCTGATCGTGCATCATGCTGGGCGCCGGCGGCTGGGTATAAACCCGGGGCTGCACCGCGGCCGCGGGCTGCTCGCGGCGCAAGAAGTACGTGATCGACATGATGAGCAGGAAGGTCAGCAGCACAAACAGGATCGACATACGGTCTCCTTTTCCGACAACTTCATCCTGAGTAAGTGCACGCTGAGGGCACAAGCGCGATGGGGGAGGGGCGATTGAGGAATAAGGAGTTAGGTCGCTTCGAGATTGGAATGGTGGGGCGGACCGCTGCATTTTGCAGTGGAGCGGAGCGAAACGCAGTGTGCGGATTGTACCGAGTTGCGAGTTTCGAGTTGTGAGGGCGGGTGAGTTTTGCTTATCCCAGTCTGCCAATGGCGGGCAAATGTGGGGCACCAGCGCAAATGCTCAAACCCGCCAAGCCAAACTCAGGCTAGGACGGGTGATGGCGACCAACTTCGTGACTAATGGCAGGTCGTGAACGTCATCCCGCCAGGCCAACTATTGCTCGAACAGTAGATGCTCTGCTGAGGAGGTGGAAGGATGGGGAACGTCGGGACAACGACGGGCCTTGAAAAGTACGACTGCACCAGAGAGTGGAACTGCATATCGAGAACGTAGTACTGCTGGGCGCTCTGTAACATCGAGTTGTAATCGCGCACCAGTGCGTTGTACTTGTCCACGAGCGTGATGTACAAAGCTTCCCGCCGGTCCGTCTCGTTCTTACCTGCGATCTGATTGCTTTCCATCGTCAATTGCGTACGTGTCGACTTCTCTTCCTCAACCAGCAGGAGAACGCGAACAGGAGCATCTATCCTCCCCTGATTGCTGCCTCGGAAGTCGTCCAGAGCGCTGCCATAGCACCGCTTCGCCACTTCGTGCCAGTCCTCAAGCTGCGTGAGAGAAACATCCTTCTGTGTACTGGCCTCGAATACCCGAAGGGCAGCGGCCAGTTCGTCTAGGGATGATTCCGACATTGAAAGCAACAATTCACGCCGCTGCTTACGTATGCGAGTCAATGTCGCTGCCGCAACGCTGACCCTATCTGCGCAGTCTTCCGGGCCGAAAGTCCGGCGGATAAAAATGGGCTTCGCCTTCCTGGATACAGGCGGAGCAGGGGTCGGATCGTCGAAGCCCGCGGAGTCCGCAGGTAGCGTCTTGGGAACATTCGTCTGCTGCGCCGAATTGGGCTTTTTCGACGAGGACTGCTTAGGTGCAGACTGGCCGGTGACCGACAAGGAAAACAGGAGAACCACGCAACCCAGAAATTGGGACTGGCGCATTTTGAACACCTTTACGCTAGCTTTGCTGACCATTTTGCCCCGTGCGCGGCCACGATGGTAGAAAAAAATGCAAACGCATGAGATATAGTTCAGCTATGAAATGGACAAATTTGGGAATTAGCTACCCCTTTGACGGCCAGGTTGTTGCCTTGAGGATGACCGATGACGGCGGAAATATCTCGTACGGAATCGGATGGTGGAATGCCAGAGACAAGGAGTGGCACATCACAGCGCCACCGGCCTCCGGCGCAAGCAACGTACATTCGTGGTGCGCCCTGCCAGACTGATGCCCTTGCTTGGCCGCTTACTCGGGGGCTAAGGCCCAGATATTTTTTCCCTCATTCCACTAGGGCTGAAGCCTTGCTCCACGCGAGTACCTGTACCACGCATTTCGCGAGCGACCGGTTTGCCTTTGTGTCACGAAGCAAAGGACTATCCGATCGCCCGATCAGACAATGTGGCGCTCGATGCAGGCGTCGTTTAGATTAGGAGCGATGGCGACTACTGGCGAACGATTTGAGCGCGCGGTGCAGATCATGGCGCGGCTGCGAGCCCCGGGCGGATGTCCGTGGGACCGCGAGCAGACCTTCGATTCCATAAAACCTTTCACGCTGGAGGAGACCTACGAGGTCCTGGAGGCGATTGATAATCGCGACTGGGACGAGCTCGAGGGCGAGTTGGGCGACCTGCTGCTGCAGGTGCTGTTCTACGCGGAGATGTCGCAAGAGGAAGGGCGCTTCTCGATTGACCAGGTGCTCGACCGGCTGTCGAACAAACTGGTGGACCGGCATCCGCATGTTTTCGGCGACGTGAAGGCGGAGACCGCGGGCGACGTGCTGCGCAACTGGGAGGCGTTGAAGGCGGAGGAGAAGAAGAAGCGTCTGGAAAAAACCCACCCTGCCGCTCCCCCTAACAACGCTTCGGGGCAGGCTCCACCGGGAGCGACAAGGGTGGGGCAACCGGAGAAGGCCAAGGAGGAGAAAAAAGATTCGGTGCTGGCGGGCGTGTCGTCGGGCGTGCCGTCGCTGCTGGAGGCGTTCAAGCTGAGCTCGCGGGCGGCGCACGTCGGATTCGAGTGGCCGGAGATTGGCGGGCTGTTCGACAAGCTGCACGAGGAGACGGAAGAGCTGCGCGAGCAATTGAAGGACTATCCGGCGCCGGGGCCGCGTCCGCCGCAGCGGGGAGTCGCGGGCGCGAGCGGGTTGCACATCGCGGAGGAATTGCGGGCGCGGCTGGAAGACGAAGTCGGAGACCTGTTCTTTGTGCTAGTAAACATCGCGCGCTATCTGTCGCTCGATCCGGAGTCGGCGCTGCGAAAGACGAACCGCAAATTCCGTCGGCGCTTCCAGTGGATGGAGGAGCGCATGCGCGAGCGCGGCAAGAAGCTGCCGGAGGCCACGCTGCAGGAGATGGAGTCGCTATGGCAGGAGTCGAAACAGCAGGAGCGGACGTAGCGCAGCGTGCGGTCGTACGGCCGTGCGAGACGGAGGGTGAACTGCTGGCCTGCGTCGAATTGCAAAAGGAAGTGTGGGGATTTACCGACGCCGACCTGATCCCGCTGCGGCTATTCATCGTGGCGCGGAAAATCGGCGGCCAGGTGCTGGGAGCGTTTGACGGCAACGAACTGGTGGGGTTCGCACTGGCCATTCCCGGTGTGCGCGGCGGGCACGCGTACTTGCACTCGCACATGCTGGCGGTGCGGCTGGGACATCGCAACAGCGGCGTGGGGAGGCGAATCAAGCTGTTGCAGCGCGAAGATGCGCTGGCGCGCGGGTTCGAGCTGATCGAGTGGACGTTTGATCCGCTGGAGATCAAGAACGCGCACCTCAACCTGGAGCGGCTGGGGGCGATTGCGCGGCGGTACAACATCAACCAGTACGGGACGACGGCGTCGCCGCTGCACGGCGGCTTGCCGACCGACCGGCTGGTGGCGGAGTGGTGGCTGCGGTCGAAGCGGGTGGAGGAGGCACTGGGAAGCGGCGGGCTGCCTGAGTTTGCCGTGAAGGAGACAGTGACTGTGCCGGCGGAGATCAACGACTGGAAGTCGTCGGAGGCGGACCGTGGACGGGCGGCGGCGGTGCAAGAGCGTAACCGGGAGCTGCTGGTCGGGGCGTTTTCGCGCGGCTTGGCGGCGCTGGGGTTCAGGCGGGATCAGGATGGGAACGGAAGCTTCCGGCTGGGGAAGTGGGACGAGGAGTGGGGTTATGGGAGTGGCTAGTGGCCAGTTGCCAGTGAGATTGTGCGGCAAGGCTGCAGCATGCACAACACCAGGTTCCTCGCTGCGCTCGGGATGACACCCATTTAACTTTCGCAAATGATGCCAAGATACGAATGAGGATTGAAGCTATCACGCTGCGCGAGATTCGGATGCCGCTGGTACATTTTTTTGAGACCAGCTTTGGGCGGACCACCGAGCGCGCCATTCTACTGGTCACACTGCACGGCGACGGGCTGAATGCCTGGGGCGAGTGCGTCGCGGGGGAGAATCCGTTTTACAGCAGCGAGTGGGTGGATTCAGCGTGGGTGACGTTGGCGAAGTTCCTGGCGCCGCAGGTGCTGGGTCGGGAATTTGCGACCGCGCAGGAATGCCCGGCACTGCTGGCGCAGGTCAAAGGCCATCGCATGGCGAAGGCCGCGATCGAGAATGCGCTGTGGGCGGCCGAAGCGGTGGAGAAAAATGTCCCGCTATGGAAATTGCTGGGTGGAACGCGGCGGCAGATCGAGTGCGGGGTGTCAATCGGCATTCAGGATTCCGTCGAGCAGTTGCTGGAGAAGATCGAGACGGAGCTGGCGGCGGGGTATCGGCGGATCAAGGTCAAGGTCAAGCCGGGATGGGACCTCAAGGTGCTGGAGCGGATTCGCGCGCGCTGGCCGGACATCTTGCTGAGTTGCGACGCCAACTCGGCGTACCGCATGGACGATGTCGAGCACCTCCAGCGTTTCGACGAATTCGGGCTGCTGATGATGGAGCAGCCGCTGTGGAACGACGACTTCTTTTTTCACGCGCGGCTGCAGAAGCAGATCAAGACCGCGATTTGCCTGGATG
Organism: Terriglobia bacterium; assembly: GCA_020073185.1. Lineage (NCBI taxonomy): Bacteria > Pseudomonadati > Acidobacteriota > Terriglobia > Terriglobia bacterium. The sequence goes on along the minus strand of JAIQFT010000047.1, from coordinate 24,356 downwards.
AGTCCATCCGACACGCGCGCGATGCGGAGGCGGCGCTGCACCTGGGGGCGTGCCGGATCGTGAACATCAAAGTGGGACGCGTGGGCGGATTTAGCGAGGCGGTGCGCGTGCACGACCTCTGCCGCGCGCATGACGTGCCGGTGTGGTGCGGCGGGATGCTGGAGACGGGCATCGGGCGGGCGCACAACATCGCGCTCTCGACCCTGGAAAATTTCCGGCTGCCGGGGGACGTGTCGGCCTCGAAGCGCTATTGGAAAGAGGACATTATCGAGCCGGAGGTGGAGGTCACGCGCGAGGGAATGATCAACGTGCCGGAGGCGGCGGGCACCGGATACCGCGTGCGCGATGAGTTGATTGAGAAGTTGACGGTGAGGAGAGAGGTTATCGGTTGCCGGTAATCGGTTGTCGGTGGCGTGCGTGAGAGGGCGAACGCGCTCCGCCCGTTACGAAACTGAGACTGAAACTACTTCGTTCCGTTGCCGTTGTTCTGGGCGACTTCGCCATCGCGCTTTTTGAGCAGTTCCACCGCCTGGGCGACGGTCATGTCGGGGACAGGCCGGTAGTCGGAGGTGGTTTCGTCGTCGTTGATCTTAATGGTCTTGAATATCAGCGCCTTGCCGGTGAAGTTCAAGAGCATGTGCGCGGGTTCCCAGTGCGTGGGATTGGACTCAACCGGCTTCTGTTCGAAGGCGAAGTGTCCGCCCTGATCGAGGTGGCCGAGGATGCCCCAGCCGAAATTGACGTCCTTAACCAGCCTGGCTTCGATTTTGGCGATGCGATAGGCGGGTACGGCGATCGCCATGGCGCCTTCCATGCCCCTGTAGACCATGGTCTCGCGGTGCGGCGGGTCGAAGTCGGGGTTGGACCTGAATTTCAGCGTGACCAACTCGCCCCAAGGCTCCTGGTACTCGGCGCCGGCGTATTCGTAAAGGAAGGCGTCGGGCAGGGCGGCGACCATGTTGCGGGTGCGGCGGTCATCGTCCTTCTGGCTCCTTTGTTTTTGCGCGAGCTGCTGCGGGTCGGTGAGCAGGCGCTGCAAGCGCTTATCTTCTTTCTCACGGTCGGCGGGGCTGAGCGGCTTGCCGTTGAGCAGAAGCAGACGGCCAATGACCCCGTGGTCGGTTTCGATCATCTCGCGGGTTTCAGTGCGGTCGGGCAGTTTCTTGGTAAGCCGGAAAGTGTAGTGGGTATTGTCGGCGTCGGCCTTCAACTCGTTGTTGACGGCTTGGCGGACCAGGTCGGCCGGATTGGCGGGCAGATCGGACTTGGGCGGGGCCTGTGACGCCCCCGCACACGCCGCCAGCAACACGATGCCGGCGATTTTGAATCCGAACGCCGCTCTTCTCGTTAGTGTCAGCATCAGACCCCTGGAATGCTGTTCCTCTTATTGTAGACGAGCAAAAGAGGGTCTCCGTTGCTCAAGATGGATGGTCACGGCCCATTAAGGTAAGGACAGTGTGTATACTAACGAATTACCCGTCGGCGCCACCCCGGAGCCATGCCGGCGCCGGTGTTTTTCAGGTTGGCGGTTGCGGGCAAGAGGGACAACATCCCCCAACCGCAAGGCAGCGTTGTAGGGCGTCCGCATCGCGACCAACGGTGGGTAAGAACCGGATTGCCGCCCGTGACGCGGTTGGATATAGTCAGCAGAAGCTTCTGCGGTCTCCTCGCCTGCGCCCGTGAACTCTGCAGTGCCGGTGGTCTTGGCGCTCGTCGGTGACCCCGGTCTCAGTAACACAGCGGGAGGTTGCATGTGGAAAGCACGCAAAGACGATGAAATAGTTCCCTCGATGCCAGCCAGCTCTCTTATCCCCAAGGAGGTCCGTGCTGTGGAAACGCCAAAATCCGCTAACGAATTCCGTTCCGAAGTTGCGCACATCGGCAAGTCCGTCCTGGTGAAGGGCGAGTTGTCAGGCAGCGAAGACCTGTACCTGGACGGCGAGGTCGAGGGCAGCGTGGAGCTGCGTGGACACAACCTAACGGTCGGGCCACACGGCAGGGTGCGCGCACATATCCGGGCCCGCGATGTCGTGGTCCACGGCAAGGTAGACGGGAACGTCAATGCCGACCGAGTGGAGCTGAAAAAGTCGGCGATCCACGTGGGCAATATCGTAACCCAGCGGGTGATCGTGGAGGACGGCGCGTTTTTCAAGGGTACGATCGACATCCAGCGGGAGGAGAAGGCGGAAGCGAAGCCTGCGGCGAAGCCGGTTGCCGCGGCAGCCGGTGTGTCGAGTACCTTATCTTCCAGTGCGGCGCAACCGTCGTTGCTGGAGCCAAAGAGGTAACCGTCGGCGGCGCGTTGCGCTTTTGCCGGCGCCGGAGCAGAATGAGCTTCATCCCCAAGACGTGATGGCATGGGTTCGGTGACGCACAATCTTTTCAAGCTGTTCCGCGGAAGTGCCGCCCAGAGCGAAACCAGCGCCCCACCGTCGGCGTCGCGGATCAGCCGGCGCTCCAGCGGGCTCAACGAATTCTCCAAGTCAATTTCCGGGAAGGAAGGGCTGTGCATCCTCGACTTGGGAAGCACTTCGGCGGCGAACATCTCGCGCCTGACCGGCATGGGGCACAAAGTCTGCACCGAGGATCTGCTGGAGGCGGCGCACGATTCGCAGTTGCTGGTGCCCGGACCCGACGGCAAGAAGATCATTGACGCGGCGCGCTTCCTGCGCGAAAGCCTTGCCTACCAGGGTCAGGTGTTCGACGCGGTATTGTGCTGGGACGTGGCCGACTACCTGCCGGAGGCGCTGGTGAAGCCGGTGGTGGAACGCCTGTGCGCGCTGCTCAAGCCGGGCGGCATCCTGCTGGCCTACTTCCATACCCGCGACGCCGGACCGGACGCACCGCATTATCGCTATCACATCACCGGCAACGACACGTTGCAACTGCAACCGACGGCAGGCAGTGGATCAGCGAGATTCCGGCTGCAGCGCGTGTTCAATAACCGCCACATCGAGAATCTGTTCCGCGAATTTGCCTCGCTGAAGTTCTTTCTCGCCCGGGATAACGTGCGCGAAGTGATCGTCGTACGGTAGGCGAAAATGCGCAAGGCGGCCCAAGAATAGCGATGAGCAATGTGGAGAGAGCGTCCCCTAACGACAGAAGAGGAGTGTAGTTGCCGCTCCTGTACCTCAGCGGCTGAAGCCGGAATGACGCCAACGGTTCGACTGCAGACCTGAAGGTCTGCGCCACCCAGAGCAAAGTCTCAGACCGCTGTCGGATGAAGGCTTCAGGAAGAGCTAAGCTGCGCGGGTCGCTTTGATCAAGAAATCCAACATCTCCCGCCGAATAATTCCCCAGCGAGCCGCATGTAATAGCCCAGGGATTGCCAGCGCTCGGCGCAGGAGCGCGGTGCGCCGAAACAGCTTGGCAAACTGACGTGAGTAAGTGGTTGCATAATCGCGCGCGGCCGCTTCGACGGCACATCCATCCTGCCAGACGCAACATAAGCACTCGGCAGCCAGGGCTCCAGTGCGCAGCGCGAGGGAAATGCCGTCGCCAGTGAAGGGATCAATGAACCCGGCGGCGTCGCCGGCGCGCACCACGCCGTCACTTTGCGGAATCAGGCCACGAAACAGGAGAGGCGAGGTGATGACGACATCGGTGCTTTGCCTCCAGGGCAGGCTGCGGTGGCGAAGGTCAGCATGAGAGTCGAAGATGTGCTGCAGCGGCTGCTTGCCGCCGCGGCGTAGTGCGCTGGAGTCGATCAAGGCGCAGACGTTTACCTCATTGCGATTAACCCGGCTGACGCCGCAGTAGCCGCCGCGCCAGAAGTAGAGATCCACGGTATCGGGTTCGGCGACGGTGGTTTCGAAATGCGCCTTGACACCCGCGAAATAGCGAACGGGCATGATGGCGGGCCGCAGGTTGGACCAGCGGCCGGTCGCGTCTACAACACAACTCGCGTCGAAATCACCGCCAGTGGTGCGTAGGCGCCAGTGCTGGTTAGAGCGCGTGATCTTCTCCACAGCGACTTTCATGCGGGCGTCTGCTCCGGCGCATTCGGCGGCACGCCACAGCGCGATATCGAGAGCATAGCGCTCGATGCTGGCGGCAGGCGCAGGCAGTGGCGCCTGAAGGACGGCGCCGTCCAGGAAAATGCGCGCGGTGTGCATGCGCGGGGCATCGGCGAGCAGCAGGGAGCCGGGCGTGCCGTCGAGCAACGCGCGTAGCAATCCGAGCGACTCGGCGGAAATGAATTCACCGCAGACTTTATGCCGCGGCAGGCGGCTGCGCTCCAACAGGAGCACGCGCGCGCCGAGTCGCGCCGCGGTGGTGGCCGCCGAGGTTCCTGCCGGGCCACCGCCGATAATCGCGATCTCGTAGGCGCTCATGGCGAGGCTCGCTTCCACACCAGAACGCCCATGCGGTAGAGGTAGTGATTTTCGACTTCGACGGAAGCTGCGCCGGATTCACGCAGAATGGATCTGATTTCTTCCGGCGTGTAGGCGCGGCGCACGGAGGCAACGCCGTCGTGGCGCGTCACGCGGCTGAACAGCGGGAATCCGGCGTAGATGAGCGCGAGATGCAGAGGTTGGCGGCGCAGGTCGTTCAGCAGGACGGCCACGCGCGCGACGCGCAGCGCTTCATTGACGAAGCGCACAATTTCCGGACGCTCGAGATGATGGATGAGCAGGGAACAGGCGACGAGGTCAAAGCTAGCGTCGCGAAACGGGAGCGCCAGAGCATCGGCGGCAACTGTGCCGACACCGTTGCGCGGCAGGTGTCGGGCATGCGGTCGAGCAGAGTGACCTGGATCTGAACTTGTGACCGGAGCTGGCGGGCAGCGGCGAGAGAGACGTCGCCGGAACCGGCGCCGACGTCGAGCAGGGTGAGTTCTGGGCTGCCGGAAGAAAGCCCCCACCCTGTCGCGGCCCTTCGACCACGCTCAGGGCAGGCTTCCCCGGGTCTTTCGAGGGCGGGGCAATCGGGGGTATGAAGACTGCGGGCGAGGGCCTTCGCCAGCATTTGGCGCGTGGTGCTGATGCCGCCGAACCAGCGGTTGATGCGCCGCAGATCGGAGAGCGTCCGCTGCACTTCGGCGGGTGGAACTGCGTCGGTGTCCAACAACTCGGGTGTGACCAGGCGCTTCATGTCATTGGCCGTTAGCTCTTAGCTTTTAGCTTGAGTCTCATCTGGCTAAAAGCTGACAGCCAGAAGCCAAGGGCGCTTAGACCGTTTCCAACTCCTCTTCGAGCAACTGCTTGTTGTAGAGGTCGGTGTAGTAGCCGTTGAGCGAGAGCAGCTCTTCGTGCGTGCCCAACTCGACGATGCGGCCGTCGAACAGGACGGCGATACGGTCGGCGTTGCGCACAGTGGAGACGCGGTGGGAGATGAAAATAGTGGTGCGGCCGCGCATCACTTCGTGCAGGTGGTTAAGGATTTTCTCTTCCGTGTAGGTATCGACGCTGGAGAGCGCGTCGTCGAGCACCAGGATGCGCGGATCGCGAATGAGAGCGCGGGCGATCGCGGTGCGCTGTTTTTGTCCTCCCGACAAGGTGATGCCGCGCTCGCCGACCATGGTGTTGTACTTCTCGGGAAAGCCCTCGATTTCCTGGGCCATATTGGCGCCCTCGGCGGCTTGACGCACGGCGAGGTCGGTAGCCGATTCCACGCCGAAGGCTATGTTTTCCCGTACTGCGTCGCTGAAAAGAAACGTTTCCTGCGGCACGAAGCCGATATTCTTGCGCAGCCAGGCCAGGGGATACTCGCGGATAGGACGGCCGTCAACCAGGACCGAGCCTTCGGAGGCGTCGTAAACGCGGGGAATCAGGCTGACCAGAGTGGATTTGCCGGAGCCGGTCGGGCCGACGATGGCCAGGCTGCTGCCGCCGGGAATGGTGAGATTGATGCCCTTCAACACCGGCGTGCCGTTGTAACTGAAATTCAAGTTGCGGAATTCGAGTTCGCCGTGGATCGGAAGCGCACTCTCGGGAAATTGCGCTCCATCGCCATGGACAAATGCGACATCGGCGATTTCGGGCTGCTGCTGAAAGATTTCATCGATGCGCGCCATGGAAGCGGTGCCGCGCTGGAAGATGTTGATCACCCATCCGAGCGCAATCACCGGCCAGGTGAGTTGCACCATGTAGGTGTTGAAGGCGACGAAGCTGCCGACGGTCATGCGGCCCAGCAGCACTTCGCGCCCACCCAGCCAGAGCACCAGGACAACCGCGAAGCCGAGCAGAAATTCCAGGGTCGGCCACAGCATGCCCATCAGCCGCACCAGCCTGAGACTGCGGCGGATGTATTCCTGGTTCGCCTTTTCGAAGCTGGCGATCTCCGCGTCTTCCTGGGCGAAGGCGCGAAGGATGCGCGCGCCGGAGAAGTTTTCCTGTGCGTGGGCGGAGATCTCGGAAAACATGGCCTGGATGCGCTCGAAGCGCTCGTGAATACGCCTCCCAAAATACTGCACGATGATGCTGACGATGGGCAGCGGCGCGAAAGCATAGAGCGTGAGGCGCGGGCTGAGGGTGATCATGAATGCCAGCGCGCCGACCGTGAACACCAGGGTGTTGGCCGAGTACATGATCGCGGGGCCGAGCAACATGCGCACCGCGTTCAGGTCGTTGGTGGCCTTGGCCATGATGTCGCCGGTGCGGGTGCGCTGGTAATAAGAGTAGGAAAGCTGTTCCAGATGGCGGAACAGGTCGTTGCGCAGGTCGAATTCGATGTCGCGCGAGATGCCGATGACGATCCAACGGGTCAGAAAGCGGAAGACACCCTTGACCACGGTGACGGCGATCAACACCAGCGCCCATTGCAGCAGCTTCTGGCGCGTGATGCCGGCTCGCAGGTCATCGAATGCGCGCCCGATCACCAGCGGGAACAGTATCCAGGTGCCGTTGTCCAGCAACACCGAAAGCGTGCCGAGGAGGTAGCCGCGGCGGTACTTCCTCACGTACGGGAACAGAGGTCGGAGTCGCTTGATCATGGACGAGATATAGATGTGATTCTAGCAGCCCAGGGTGCGAGGAAGGGCTTCCGGCTTCGCGCTGCAGGTTTCAGGAAAGGCCACTGTCGAGATCGAGGTCGAGTCGATACTTCGTTGGCCCGCGAATCAGGGATTCTTAGGTTGTGGGAGTTCGCCACCGTACATGGCGGGTTCGCCGAGGCTGCCCTTGACGGGCAGGTGACGCAGGAAGCTGACGATGGCCCACATCTCCTCGTCACGCAAAATGCCGTGCGCCGCGGGCATACCCGACGGGCTGAGCCCATGGGCGATTACCCACTTGAGCTGCCCGTCAGTGTATGCCTGCACCGGGGGGGAATTCAGATCCGGGACGGGTGGCGACATGGCGGCGGCGAAGGGCACGCCGGTGGCCTGCCCGTCGAGGCCGTGGCAGGCAGCGCAATAGGAGGAAAACACCTGGCGGCCACGCACCACGTTCTCCGGAGTCGGTGGCAACGGATTCTTTTCTTTGGCGCCGCCGACGGTGACGCGGCGCTTGAGCGTGGTCATGACCGCCGTTTCGGCGCGTCCCGGCGGGCTGACGCTGCAGGCGGTGAGCGCGAGTGCGACAACGATGAAGACCAGAGGCCGAAACACCCACATCTGCCAAACCCGGGCAGATGTCGAGCACCGACGTGCTGGGAGACGGCGGCACACGGTCACTCCACAACGACCTTCATGTTCATCGACGCGTGGTTCACGCCGCAAAAGTGATCGCAAATCAGCAGGTACGTGCCCGCGGTCTGCGGCGTCAGGTTGACCTCGGTGGTCTTGCCGGGCTCAATAATCTCGTCAATCTTCAGCGGCTTGAGAAAGAAGCCGTGGGTGACGTCGGCGGAGGTCAGCAGCAGCTTGACCGGTTCGCCTTTCTTGAGCGTGATCTGGTTGGGGTTGAATTCGAAACGCTTGGCGGTGATGTTGATGACCCGCGGCTGCTGCGCGCGCGTGCGATGCGGTGACAAGGCCGCGACGGCGAGCACGACCAGCGAGGCGAGCACGATTCGGCGGTAGTTGGAACGCATGACCCTCTCCTATAGCTTGGGCGATTTCAAAATCTGCTGGATCCCGTTCAGCCCCGAGTACTCGCGCAGCGTGAGCTCGACGTCCTGCACCGCGATGGGGCGTTGGGGCGCGGCACTGACCACACGGATGCCGAGATGCTTAAACGGCTGGTCCTTGTCGAACGGGTACGGCTTTTTGACCGGCGCGGTGGGCTCGGGGAAAGCGAAGATGAGGGAGCGCGCGGCGTAGTTGTGAACGTGACCTTCGACGTGTTCGTCGTCGCGGTGAATGTGGCCGTAGAGCACGGTGACGTTGTCGTAGGCCTGCAGGACGTTCATGACATCATCGCCGTCGCTGGTGAACCACTCCCACTCCGGCTTGAGATCGAAGAGCGGCCGATGCGTGAAGAGCACGATGGGCGTGGACTTGGAGAACCGCGCCAGGTCGCTCTTCAGCCAGGCGATTTGCTCCGAACCGACCTCGGGCTTGGCGCGCGAGACGTTGTCGAGGGCGATAAAATGCACGCCGCGATGGTCGAAGGAATAGTGGGTCGGGCCGAAGACGTCGCGGAACAGGGCGCCGCCGTCGAGTCCGGCATCGTGCTCGCCGGGCACGCACATCAGTTTTTTCGTATGCAGGCGGCCGGCGATCTCGCGGAAGGTCTGCATGCGCTTGGAGTGGACGTCTTTGTCCTCGCTGTCGTGGGTCAGATCGCCGGTGAAGAGCACCAGGTCAGGCTGCTGCGGCAGGGCGTTGACCGTCTCGACCGCGCGTTCGAACGCCTTGGTGCCCAGCGGGTCGGGCGGGCCGTTGAAGCCGACGTGCGCGTCGCTGAGTTGCACGAAGGAAAAAGGTGTAACCGCTTCGCCGCTGTGGCGTCCAAGCAAGCGGAAGGCCTCGGCGGCTTCGGCGGAGGCCAGCGGCGCCACCTGGTAGAGGACGCCAATGCCGATGGCGGCGCCGGAAATTTTCAGGAACGAACGGCGTTCGAGGTCTTTCATGGTTCCTCCCGGTTGTGGGATATCGGGATGTAGAACCGTCCGACCGCCGATTTATTCCCGCGGCGCGAAAAAAAATCGGGAATAAAATTCAAGCTCGACCGTTAGCATAGGTGGAACTTGCCGGACGCCGGAAAAAATGCGGAGTTCGAAGCGCTGGCCCTGCCCTTGTTCGATTCGCTCTATAACTTCGCGCACTGGCTGGCGCAGGACCGTCAGGACGCCGAGGACCTGGTGCAGGAAACCTATGCCAAAGCGCTGAAGGGCTTCGGCTCGTTCCGGCCGGGCACGAATTTCCGCGCCTGGATGTTCAAAATCCTGCGCAACACGTTCCTGACCTCGCGCGCCGGGTTGAGCTATGCGAACTCAATGCCGCTGGAGCCCGGCGACGAGGAACGTTTGCCGCCGGCGACCTCGCACACGCCGGAGACGCTGGTGATCACGCAGGACCTCGGCGAGGCGCTGCAGCAGGCGATCGAGGCCCTACCGGTGCCGTTCCGCGAGGTGCTGTTGCTGGCCGACGTGGAGGAAATGTCGTACCGCGACATTTCAGAAACGCTGTCGATCCCGATCGGGACGGTGATGTCGAGGCTGGCGCGGGCGCGCAAGGCGGCGCGGCAGAAGCTGATCGAGTTCGGATACGAACAGAAGAAGGGAACGGCGTCGCGGCGATAGATGGAAGCCATGAACTGCGAAGGATGGAAAGAAAAACTCGATGCGTACGCCGACGGGGAACTCCCGCCGGAGACGACGCGCTCCATGGCCGAACATCTGTCGGGCTGTCCGGCGTGCACGGCGGAGATGGTGCAGATCGTGCAGCAAAAGCGGGTGACGGCGTCGGCGGGCAAGCGTTACAGCGCGCCTCCGGAATTGCGCGCACGCATCCGGCAGCAGATCGCGGCCAAGCCGGCGCGCGGCGGATGGCAATGGGCGCTGGGGCTCGCGCTGGCCGCTGTGGCCGTCATTGGGCTAGGACTGGCGATCATGCTGCCGTCACGCACGGCAGCGCGCAACCAGTTGATCGCCGGCGTGGTGGACCGCCACATCACCGCGCTGGCCAGCGCCTCGCCGGTGGACGTGGTCTCCAGTGACCGGCACACGGTCAAGCCGTGGTTCGCGGGCAAGCTGCCCTTCACCTTCAACCTGCCGGAACTCGCGGGTTCGCCGTTCACGCTGGACGGAGGGCGGATGGTTTATCTGGACAGCCGGCCGGGCGCGCATCTCATTTATGGCGTCCGCAAGCACCGGCTGTCGGTATTCATCCTGCAGGAGGGCGGGGACTTCTCGCGACTGCTGCCGACAGCGGCGGAACCGTGGCGCTCGCTGTCTTTTAATGTGACCAGTTGGAGCGCCGGCGGGCTGAGGTACTTCGTCGTAAGCGACGCAGCACCGGAGGACGTGAGCGCGCTGGCGGCGTTGCTGAAGCAGGCGAACAGCTAGTTCTAGGTGGGAACTTTCAGGATCATGTAGCCGCCCGCCAGCGCGAACAGCAGGTCCGGCGACCACGCGGCCAGCGCCGCGGGAAGCTGATTGGTGTTGCCCATCGCCTCAAACAAGCCGGAAACAATGAAATAGACCACGGCGATTCCGACCGCGATGGCCACTCCGGCCAGCGCGCCGCGGCGTCCGGCGGAGAGCGCAAACGGCACCGCCAACACCGCCATGACAAAGGTGGTGATCGGGAACGCGAACTTCTTTTGCAACTGGACACGCAGCTTGACCACATCGAAGCCGCTCTGCCGCAGGTCGTGGATGTAGTTGTTCAGCTCCTCGTAATTCATCTCCGACGACTGTTTCACTTCCTTCTTGAAGTACGAGGGCGGTTCGCCGAGCTCGGCAAACGTTTCGACGTCAAAAGGCTGGTAGCTCTGGATGGCGGAGCCGCGGAAGGAGCGCGTCCAGCCCTGCTCGAAGACCCACTTCTGCAGCGTATCCGACCAGTGCGCGCGGGTGGCGTAGATGCGCTTGGTCAGTTCAAAGGTCTTGGGCTCGAACTCAAACACCGAGATGCTGCCGAAGCGGTTCCCGTCGGCATCAAAGAACTCGTAGTAATAAATGTCGGAGTGCTGGCCGAAGATCCATTTGCGGTCGGGGCGCAGGAAGGTCTGCGCCGGCTTGCCCTTGATCTGGTTGCGCAGGGCGTCCTGCCGCTTGTTGGCGTGGGGCAGGTAGAACTGGTCGAAGAAAAACAGCCCGGTGGAGAGGATGGCGGCGATCACCATCACCGGCAGGATCGCGCGATAGATGCTAATGCCGGTGGCCTTCATCGCAGTGATCTCGTTGGCCTTCTGCATCGGTCCGAAGGTGACCAGCACCGCCAGCAGCACGCTGATGTGGGTAGTGTTGTAGATGAAGTAGGGCGTAACGTTGATCAGGTACTGCCCGACCATGATTAGCGGAACGCGGTTGCGCACGATGTCGCCCAGCAGCTCGAAAAAGGTGAATACCAGCAGCAGCACCAGGAAGGTGCCGAGGATCATCCCGAGATAGAGAAAGAAGTCGCGCAGGATGTAGTCGTCAATGATGAGCGGGAAGCGCGCGCTGAACATGCGCTTGCGGCTGGCGGCGCGCTCGAACGCTCCACCCTCGCCGTGCGCGGACACCGGAACCGTCACCTTCACTTTGCCAAGCAGCTCGGACGACCAGGCGCGCAGGGAAACGATGTTGAGCGGCATACGCTCGGAGCGCCACAACAGAAACAGCCCGCCGACCAGGAAGACGATGGTGCCCAGCCAGAGGCCGAGTGCGACCGACATCTTGCCCTGGCGCGCCATGGACAGTCCTGCCAGGGAGAGGAAGTAATACAGAAATACCAGCCCGATGGTGAGCACGAAGCCGGCGCTCTTGCCGCCCTTTTTCGCGGAAAGCCCCAGCGGAATTCCCACCAGCGCGAGCACGATGCAGGCGGTGGGCAGCGCCAGGCGGCGATGGAACTCGATGGCGTAGGCGCGGCTCTGCGGCCCGTTGTCGCGGACGCGCTCCAGCAGTTCGCTGGTGCTCATCTCGGCCGCGGGAGCGACCGCGCCGGCCTGCCGCTGCACTACGGGAAGCGAAAGGGTCATGTCGGTTTCGGCGAAGGTGGAGATGGCGTACTGTTCCGGCTGGCGGGGCGCTGTTTCGTGCTGCGAGCCGTTCTCCAGGTGCAGGCGAAACTTGTCCTGTCCCTCGCTGACCGCCACGCCCGACTGCGCCAAGGTGATCCTGGGCGCCGACGGGTTGGTAATGTCGGCGACGAACACCTCTTTCCACAGCGCCGTGCGCTGAGCGCTGCTGGCGTCCTGGACGTAGAGGACAAGGTTCTTGAAGTCCTCGTAGAAGACGCGCGGCTGGATTTCAAATGACACCTGGCTGCTCTTCAGCTTGTTTTGCAGGCGTGCGAACGCGGCCGCCGAGCGCGGCGCGACAAACAGGTTGTTGGCCAGCGCCAGCACCCAGGCGATGATTACGAAAATGGCAAGAATGCGGACAAACGTTGCCGGGCCGATGCCGCTGGCGCGCATGGCGGTGACTTCGCTGTCGGCGGCCAGCCGGCTCAGGCCGATCAGGATTCCGACCAGCACTGCCATGGGGACGGTGACGGTGAGCGCGCCCGGCAAAGTGAAAAAGAAAATTTCGGCGACGCTGGGCAGCGGCGCGCTGTTGCGCACCACCAGTTCGAGGATGCGCTCAAGGTCCCGCAGAAAGATGACGAAGGTGAACACCGCCGCCGCGATCAGCGCGTGCGAGAGTACCTCGCCCAGAATGTAGCGGGTCAGGATGCGCATGGTGTCGCCAGGAATCGGCTCTTGCGACGAGTCCCGAGGCTCAGTCTAGCACGGGGTTTTGCCTCCAACGCCTCGCGTGCATTACTCTTTACTGCTCATGATCGACGGTAGATTACAATGAACCTTACTCCGCCCGGCCTTGCCTTCTGGCCCCTGGCCGCTGGTCACTGACCATGCCCACTCTGCGCGTCGCAATTCTCTGGCACATGCACCAGCCCTTCTACAAGGACCTAGTGACGGGAGAGTACCGCCTGCCATGGGTGCGGATGCACGGGCTCAAGGATTACTACGGCATGGTCAAGCTGCTGGACGAATTCCCCCATGTCCACCAGACCTTCAACCTGGTGCCCTCGCTGATCACGCAGATCGAGGACTACGTCGCCGGCAGCGCGCACGATCCTTTTCTCAACGTCGCCACCAAGCCTGCGGAAGAGCTCTCGCCGGAGGAGCGGCGCTTTGCGCTCGACTACCTTTTCTTTGCCAATCCCTTGCACATGATCGGGCGGTATCCGCGATATCGCGAGTTGTGGGATATGTTCCGCGGCGCCGGTCAGGATTCGCTGCGCGCGCAGCGCCTTCTCCAGATGCAGGACTTCACCGATCTCCAGGTGGTTTCGCAGCTAGCCTGGTTCGACGAATTCTTTCTGGAGCAGCCGGAGGTCGCGGCGCTGGTCAAGAAAGAGCGGAAGTACTCGCGACAGGACCAGGAACTCGTCACCGCCAAGCAGCGCGAGATCATGGCTGCCGTGCTGCCGGCGCACGCGGCGGCGTCCAAGCGCGGCCTGATCGAGATGTCGACCTCGCCGTTTTACCATCCCATCCTGCCGTTGGTATGCGATACCGGCCAGGGCGCGGTCTCGCATCCGGGCCTGCCGCTTCCGCAGAGTGCCTACCGTCATCCCGAGGACGCGCGCGAACAATTGGTACGCGGGCTCGACCTGCACCAGCGCGTGTTCGGCAAGCGTCCGCGCGGAGTGTGGCCGTCGGAGGGCAGCGTGTCGGAACAGGTGCTGGAGATCGCATCCCAGGCCGGCATTCGCTGGATGGCGACCGACGAAGGCGTGCTCGGGCGCACACTGGGCTACAACTTCGCCCGCGACGGGTTTGGTCAGCTCGGGCCTGGCGGTGCGGAGCGCCTCTACGCTCCGTACTTGTACGAGAAGGGTGCGACCCGCATGAACCTTGTCTTCCGCGACCACACGCTGTCGGACCTGATCGGCTTCGTGTACTCGGGGATGAACGCGCAGGACGCCGCCAACCACTTCATCGGCAGCATCAAGCGCGCGGCCGAGCCGGTGCTGCGGCAGGGAAGGGACGCGCTGGTGCCGATCATTCTGGATGGCGAAAACGCGTGGGAATACTACCCGCGCTCAGGCCGCGAATTTCTGCGCCGCGTCTACGACGCGCTGCAACGCGACCCGTGGCTGGAGGCGGTCACCGTCAGCGAGGCCATCGAGCGGCATCGCCACGCGCCCAAGATTGGCTCGCTGGTGCCGGGTTCCTGGATTAGCGCCAATTTCGACGTCTGGATCGGAGCGCCGGAGGACAACAAGGCGTGGGATTACCTGGCGGCGGCGCGCACGTTCTATGCGCAGGCTGCGCCAGCGGCGCCGGCGGAAAAGCGCCAACTCGCGTTCGAGGAAATCCTGATTGCCGAGGGCAGCGACTGGAACTGGTGGTATGGCCCGGAGCACCACTCCGCCAACGACCGCGACTTCGACGAACTCTATCGCAAGCACCTGTCGAACGTTTACCAAACGCTGGGCGCCGCGCCGCCGGTTTACCTGGCGCAGCCGATTGCCGGTGGAGTTGCGCGCCCCACGTTCGCGCCGCAGACAGCGTACATCCATCCGCGCGTGCGCGCCGACTTCACCCGCTACTTCGACTGGATCGGCGCTGCCATGTACACTGCCGACCGCCGAGCCGGCGCCATGCACGGCAAAGTCTTCCTGCTCGACGCCATCTATGCCGGGATCGATGAAGATTTTCTGTACGGCCGGTTGGATTTCATCGGCGGCATTCCGCAGGAAGACTTCGAGCTTATCGCAACCTGCGATCGCGCCGGTCCGGAGCAGCCAGCGGCGGCCGCGGCGCCCGGCGGCGCGCGACAGATGGTTACCGACAACGCTCCAGCATCGGTTCGCCTGGAATTGAAAATCAAGAACCGCGCGATCGCGTCGTGGCGGTTGCGCGCGGCGGATTCGGAAACCGAGATCGCCGGCTCCGGCGTTCCCGACAACAATACGGTGCGCGTGACGATGTACAAGAATTTCGAGTTCCAGATTCCGTTGGCGCTGCTCGGCGCCCGGGTTGGCCAGACTCTGCGCCTGCGCTACAGCCTGTGGCGCGACCGGCTGCCGGTGGATGCCTTGCCGGTGGAAGGCACGATGGACCTGGCCGTGATATCGGAAGACGAGATGTCGGCCGGGGCGATGAATTACAGCGCGTTCAGCTAAGCGGGGCTGCAGACCTCAGGCTGCCAGCTTCGGGCGCACAAGGCAACTCAGTATTTCCCGCTCACGCGGCTCCACTGCGGCGGGTCACCTTTCGCCGGACATGGGGCGCGGTACAGCTCCACCGTAAAGCGCGCCTTTTGGCCGGCGGGTGGAGGCAGGTGGTACACCACGCTGGCGCCGATCGATTTCGAAGGCAGATCGGTGTCGCAGGTGTCATCGTAGATCTGCCCAAAATCTTCGACGATTACCAACTTGTCTTTGTCGAATTCGACCAGCTTCGCGATCTCGATCAATTCGCCCTGCCCGGTATGGCCGTCCTGCAACAGCACTTCATTCTTGCCATCGCCATTCAGGTCGTACGACCGCAGGATTCCCGCGCCCATGGGAGCTTCAACATTGGTGGTCAACGTGCCCGCGGAGAACACCGCCAGGCGGCGGGTCGAGAAAACGGGGTCTCGGCTGCACTCTCCCACGTCAATCAGATACACGGTCTGTTGCAGTCCGGCGGCGGTGAAGGAGCCCTTGGCGGCGCCGCGAATCGTGGGAACAATCTGTCCCGGCTGATTTGCCTCCGCGCCGGCCTTGCACGCGCGCATGGCGGACAGGTAGGCGGGAAAGACGGCGGAAAGTATCTTCCGCGTGGTCACGGCGTCGAGCTTGGAGTCCGTGGCCGGATCAGGGGAGCGAAAATCGTAAAAAACTTTTTTGTCGAGGGAAGAGAACCCGCTGTTGGAGCGGGAATACGGCTCGCGCTGGCAGGCGGCGAGCGCCAGCACGAACCAAACAACGATGGTGAGTCGAAACAGCATGAGAGCGGCCAGGCGCGTGACCGCACTCATTGTAATCGCTGCTATTGGCCGGTGCCGCTTGCGCCCAGCGACATCGGACGGCTCAGTTCCATGATGATCTCGGTTCCCGCGGGCAG
Organism: Terriglobia bacterium; assembly: GCA_020073185.1. Taxonomy (NCBI): domain Bacteria; kingdom Pseudomonadati; phylum Acidobacteriota; class Terriglobia; species Terriglobia bacterium. The sequence continues at coordinate 8,259 of JAIQFT010000047.1, read as the reverse complement.
TTCGGCGGAACGCCGCTTCCAGAGCCAGTGCACCGCCGACGCGGTCGCGCCCACGCCGGCGCCGATCAGCGCGCCGTGTCCGCCGGCAATCACGCCGCCGGTAATGGCCCCGGCACCACTGGCAATCCCGGTCTGTTCCCAGTCACGACGGTCGTGGCCGCGGCCCTTGAGCTTGCCTTCGTCATTGACCTCCACCTCAGGCCGCGCGTCGGTGTCCACGATGACCGCGTTCAGCGCGTAGCGGTCGCCGCTGGGCATGATGACCGTCTCCGGTCGCAAGTCAATGGTCGGGGTACCGCGAATCCGGCGGCGCTCATCGGCGCGCGCGATCTTGCCCTCCAGTGCCGCGCCGACCGGAATGATCGTCCGCCCGTTCAGCGTCACCGCCTCGGTTACGCGGCCGGAGAAGCGATCACCGGCTTTGTTGGTACGGGTTGAGATCGGCGTCTCCAGCTTCATTGTTACCGTTGTTCCCGCAGGCAGAGCCGCCATGGGCTCCACACTGCTCGCCGCCGGAGAAATTGCGGCCAGGTCGGGTCTTTCCGCCGCGACCGCTGGAGTTTTGTCCCGCGTCCTGGCGGCGCTCGGTTTTTCGGTTTGCGCCGCCGCCAGCGCAGCCATTGCCACGCACAGAAGCAGTACCCATGCCTTGTTCATTTCGCCTCCTTCGGGATGGCCCGAAGCACTTCCAGAATTGCCTGTACCGGCATGCGGTCGCTCTGGCCCATGCCGACATAAATCATGCGAAGTGTTCCGCCGCGCTCCACCACGAACGTCGCCGGGTGCGCGATACGGAGCGCGTCCAACCCGATGGCGTGGTAAACGCCGTACGCCTTGGTGACGCGCCGATCTTCGTCGAGCAGGAATGGAAATGAGATCGGATGCTCAGCGAAATATTTTTCGGGATGGAACATCCCACCGCGCTTCTGGGCCGCGACGTACACCAGCGAGGTTCCCAGCGCCGTCAATTCTTCCTTGCTTGGCTCAACCTGAGCCATGCGCTGCACGCAGTTCGGTCACCAGGTGCCACGAAGAAATTCGACCACCACCGGCCCGCTCAGCAGCAGTTTCCCGAGCGACACTTCGCCCATTCCGTTCGCCGACGCGAGGGTAAACTCCGGCGCGCGATTCCCCACGTTCAGGGTGGAGCTGTGGTGCGTCACGGCTGCGACTTTAGATCACCGGCAAAACCGGCACAATAGCCTAAGAAATACCGGAATCAGGGGAGGTAACTGTGTCGATGGTCGAAGGGCGATGGCATTCCGCAGCAGCCTTGGAGGATCGTGTCACCCATCGACGTTCGTTATAATCGAGAGTTTTGGAGAAGCATGGCGAAGATCTATACAGGGACGGGTTATCTGACAGGGCGGCAGCTCTCGTTTTCACGGGAAGGTCCGCTTCCGGGTTACTACCCCGAGCGCGTCCCGGTGGCGGCCCACCCTTATCCGACGGAGAAATCATCCATGACCAACATCGCTGAAATTCACGGTCGCCAGGTGCTGGACTCACGCGGCAATCCCACGGTGGAAGCCGAGGTGTGGCTGTCCGGCGGCGCCGTCGGACGCGGCATCGTTCCCAGCGGCGCCTCCACCGGCGAGCACGAGGCAGTCGAACTGCGTGACGGCGACGCCAGCGCCTATGTGGGTGCGAGTGTGCTCAAGGCAGTGGAGAACGTGAACACAGATATCGCTGACGCGCTCGCCAATATGGATGCCGCCGAGCAGCAGGCGATCGACAACAAGATGATCGAACTCGACGGCACCGAGAACAAGGGACACCTGGGCGCCAACGCCATCCTTGCCGTCTCCATGGCCTGCGCGCGCGCCGCCGCCGAAGCCTTCAAACTGCCGCTCTATCGCTATCTCGGAGGGCTCAACGCCAATCTGCTGCCGTGCCCGATGATGAACATCCTCAACGGCGGCGCGCATGCCGACAACAACGTGGACTTTCAGGAATTCATGGTCATGCCAGTCGGCGCGGAGACGTTTGGGGAAGCGCTGCGCTGGGGCGTCGAGACCTTCCACGCGCTCCGGGGCGTGCTCAAGAAGCGCGGCTACAACACTTCCGTGGGCGACGAGGGTGGCTTCGCGCCCTCGCTGAAATCAAACGTCGAGGCCATCGAGGTGGTGTTGGAGGCGATTACACAGGCGGGCTACCGCGCCGGGGAGGACATCGCCATCGCGCTGGATCCCGCCAGCAGCGAGTTTTACCAGGACGGCAAGTACGTGTTTAAGAAATCGGATCAGTCGGTAAAAAGCTCCGACGACATGGTGCGCTACTGGGCAAAGTGGGTGCGCGATTACCCCATCGTTTCCCTGGAAGACGGACTCGCCGAGGACGACTGGGAAGGATGGGCGGCGTTGACCAAAGAAATTGGCGATCGAATCCAACTTGTGGGCGACGACATTTTTGTCACCAATCCGGAGCGGCTGGAGCGCGGCATTGACCTCGGCGTCGCCAATTCCATTCTGATCAAGGTGAACCAGATTGGCACGGTGAGCGAAACGCTCGACGCCATAGATCTGGCGCGGCGCAACGGCTACACCTATGTCATCTCGCACCGGTCGGGGGAGACCGAGGACACGTTTATCGCCGACCTGGCGGTCGCCACCGCCGCGGGCCAGATCAAGACCGGCTCCGCTTCGCGCACCGACCGCGTCTCCAAGTACAACCAGTTGCTGCGCATCGAAGAAGAACTCGGCGACGGCGCCCGCTTCCTGGGGCTGGAAGCGCTGAACTACCACGGCGAGTTGGCGGACGAAGCGGGAGCCTAAATCAGAAGATTGATTTCTGGGATGAACAGGCGGTTACGCGCGGGCCGCCCGGATGGCCCTCGTGGTGGCTCGTGCCTCGACGAGACGATTCGCGATGATGGTGTAAACGGAAGAGTTGTAAACCAGTCCGAGGTGCGTACCGGGGACTTCGAAGTCGTTCTCGTCGACTCCGGTGCGGCAATATCGCCAGTCCACGACTCCGTCCGCACGCGTGTAGATGGCGGTTCCCTTCACCGAAGCAGGCAATCTGTGGCGCAGCGAACTGACAAATTCGCAGGTGCAGCGTGCCGTGTAGCAGGCGGATAAAACCCGGCAGCCGTGCTCGTCGATGGTTTCCCTCCGGACTGACTCGGCGGCACACAGGATGCTCCGATGAGCCACGGTGCCACGGAACGGGGCAGCAAGAGTGATGACGGAGGCGATGTCTTCCGGTCGGGTGGCGGCAATGGAGCGGGCAATCACGCCGCCAAAACTATGCCCGATGAGATGGACCTTCCGCCCGGTTGCGGCGAGCGCCTTGTCGATGGTTGGAGTCAATCGCTCGCGCACCAGCAGATTCGGACATCCCGCATTAACCCCAATGCGCGAGAAGTATGCCCGGTACCCGATGCGATTAAGCCAATGATGCAAGTGACCCATCTGCGGGTCAGTACCGAGAAAGCACGGAATGAGCACCACGGCCGACCGGTCGCCGCGCGGTACGCCCAGCCCGTAAAAAACCGGGGCGGTGTGCAAAAGAAGGAGTTCGACTCCAAACAGAGCCTCTTTCCAGATCGAGATACCAGCTTCCGCGTGATCCTCTCGAAGTTGCCTTCTCAGATTAGGCATAGGCTAGCGCGCGTCGTCCTCGGGAATGCTTATCCGGCCGCTTTCCGGCGCCGGGATTCTCGACCTAAGTAAGGGTAGTTGGCCCCCCTTGGGCGGCGAAGGGGCACACCAATTCGTGCTCTTGCACGCTGGCCTTGGCGCGCTCCATATCAACCTGTTTAATCGCGGCAAATTCGGTGCTGACCCGATAGAACGCTGCCGAGCGGGCCTCGATGTACTCAGCGAGCGCCGCTTTGAGGGTTCGGTCGAGAGTCGTGCACTCCAAGCAATTCATAAATCCCTCCCGCGCTTCATGGAGCAGCATGGGTGGAGGTGGATCGCTTCTCTAACGCTGATGAGCGCGCATTTCCTGCTCGGCTCTGAGCCAGTCCTGCTCGGCCTGGCCATGCTCACGACCGCGGCTTTCAAACAGCTCATAAGCGCGCTCTCTGATCCGATTGGGCGATGGGACCGTGGCGGGTATAGATGTCTTTTTTGGAGGAGTGCTTTTCGGACTAGCAAATGTTGTCGGCTTCGGTTTTGGTGATGGCCTGAAATCGTACACGTCAACCTCCCGGATCAACTAAGAGGAAAAAGCTTCAGATGGGCTGACTTAGTTCAGAAGATCTGAAAGAGCAAAGGAAGTGCTCACTCAAGTTCGATCCTACCCCGTACTCCGCCACAAGTAAAGCAAGATAGTTTTCGCAGATGGACCGCGTTGAGCCCTGGATCGGCCATTCCGAGCGCCCCAGGGACGGCGCGCATCCATTACAATCCTCGCTAACCATGAATCGCCCCAAACCTCTCATCCTCGTCATCCTCGATGGCTGGGGCTACGCTCCCCCGTCCAAGGCCAACGCCATTTCCCTGGCGCGCAAGCCGACCTTCGACAGGCTCCTGACCGATTATCCCAATACCCTCATCTACACCAGCGGGCGCTTTGTCGGCCTGCCCGACGGGCAGATGGGCAACAGCGAGGTCGGACACCTCAACATCGGCGCCGGGCGGGTGGTGTACATGGACATCACCCGCATTGACCTGATGATCGAGAAGGGAGACCTATTCACGCATCCCGTCCTGCTTGGCGCCATGAAGCAGGCGCGCTTCGGTGGGCGCCGGCTGCACCTGTTCGGGCTGCTCTCCGACGGCGGGGTGCACTCGCACATCAATCATCTTTTTGCGCTCCTTCGCATGGCCAAGCAGAACGGCGTGGAGCGCGTTTTCGTCCACTGCTTCATGGATGGCCGCGACACGCTGCCCACCAGCGGCGCCGGATATATCGAACAGCTTCAGCAGAAAATGCGCGAGTACGGGGTCGGGAAAATCGCTTCCGTCGAGGGCCGCTACTATGCCATGGACCGCGACAAGCGCTGGGAGCGTGAGGCCAAGGCATTCAACGCCATGGCGAAAGGAATCGGCGAAGGTGGGCGCTACATCGATCCGGTGCAGGGCGTGAAGGAGTCGTACAACCGCAGTGTCACCGACGAGTTCGTTCTGCCCTTCGTAGTCACCGACAATCGCGGCGAGGCGCTGGCCACCCTGCGCGACGAAGACGCGTGCATCATGTTCAATTTCCGCGCCGACCGCGCCCGCCAGATCACGCGCGCCCTGGCCCGCGAGAGCAGACTGGCGCCCAACGGCGGGAGCGATCTCGCCGACGCTGCCGCACTCGACGCCACCATCCCGCGCAGCGAAGCGCCGAAGAACCTGCACTACGTGTGCATGACGCAATACGACCAGGCGTTTACACTGCCCTTCGTGGTGCCGCCGGAAGAACTGCACAACATCCTGGCGAACGTGATGGCGAACCTGAACCTGCGCAACCTGCGCGTCGCCGAATCCGAGAAGTACGCCCACGTCACTTATTTCTTTAACGGCGGCGTCGAGCAGCCGTTCCCCTGCGAGGAGCGCGCGCTGGTGCCCTCGCCCAGGGTTGCCACCTACGACCTCAAGCCGGAGATGAGTGCGCCCGGCATCGCCGAGACCGTCGTCAAGGCGGTGGAGAAAGGGGCGTTCGACGTCATCATCGTCAATTTCGCGAACGCCGACATGGTGGGGCACTCGGGGAAGATTCCACCCACCATCAAGGCGGTGGAAACCGTGGACGCCTGCCTGAGCGAGCTGTGCCGCGTCGTGCGCCAGAAGGGCGGCGCCATCATCGTCACTGCCGACCACGGCAACGCCGAGCAGATGATTGACCCCGCCACCGGCGGCCCCCACACCGCCCACACCACCAATCCCGTGCCACTCATCATCGTCAGCGAGGAAGGGAAGCGCTTCTCGTTGCGCCGGGACGGCGCCCTGCAGGACATCTCGCCGACCATCCTCGGCATGCTCGGCATCCCGCAACCGCAGGACATGACGGGCAAAGACCTGCGCATCCCACCGGGGACTTAGCCACCGAGAGCGCGGAGGGATATGAATTGTTGGAGCGCGGTCGCCCTCGACTGCGTTTTCCTTTGGGGACCTTTGCATGGTTTGCGGCTGATCTTTTATTCTCCGTGTCTCCGTGCCTCCGTGATCACATGAAAATCCTGATTGTGGTTTACCACCCGTTCGAGCTCTGGCAAGCGCCACCTTGGTTCGCCGATCGCCTGCGCAAAGACTTTCCCGGCCTCGAAGTCGTACAGCGGAAGGAATACGGCAACATCGAAAACGACCTGCGCGACACCGACATCGCCGTTACCTGGTCGCTCCGCTCCGAGCAACTGCGGGCCGCGCGGAAGCTGCGCTGGATTCATTCACCCGCTGCCGCAGTGCACGCGCTGATGCTCCCCGAGGTCGTTACCGGCGACATTGTGGTGACCAACGCGCGCGATGTTCACGGTCCGGTTGTCGCCGAGCATGTCATCGCGCTGGTGCTTGCCCTGGCGAAACGTCTTCCGTCGGCCTTCCGCTATCAGCAGCGGAGCCTGTGGGCGCAGGGCCAGATCTGGCGGGAGTTGCCCCACCCGCGCGAGATCGCCGGCGCGACGCTTGGCCTGGTCGGAGTGGGCAGCATCGGCCTGGAAACGGCAAAGCGTGCCGCCGGGCTCGGCATGAAGGTGATCGCCGTCCGCGAGCACGCCGATGAAGTAACGGATCCGTCGGTCACAAAGGTCTTTGGACCAGGTGGATTAGACGAGATGCTTCAAGGGTCGGATTACATCGTGCTCGCCGCTCCATTGACACCGCGCACGCGCGCCCTGATCAATCACGAGCGCCTGCGACAAATGAAAATCGACGCGTACCTGATCAACGTCAGCCGCGGCGCACTGGTCGATCAGGCCGCGCTGCTTGACGCTTTGCGCCAGCGCCGAATTGCCGGCGCTGCGCTGGATGTCTTCGAGCAAGAACCGCTGCCGCCGGATTCCCCGCTGTGGAAAACCGAGAATGTGGTCATCACGCCGCACAGCGCGGCCCTCACCGACAAACTTTGGGAGCGTCATTACGCACTTATTTCCGAGAACTTGCGCCGCTTCTTCACCGGCGCACCGCTGCTCAATGTGGTGGACAAGAAGCGCGGCTACTGAGGGCTGCATTTGACCATTACCACTCTCATTGCTATCATCGCAGTGCGGGGTGGAGCAGTCTGGTAGCTCGTTGGGCTCATAACCCAAAGGTCGGTGGTTCAAATCCACCCCCCGCAACCAAAGTTCTCGTTGAAAACACGGTAATTACGGAGGGGCTGCGAAAGTGGCCCCTTTTGCTTTTGGGCTGAATGTCCGTGTTCTGTCCGTGTTCTCAAATTTCCCCTACGCTCTCCCGATCAAGCGCGGCTGCTTTTCGTTGATCGTGGTCAGATAGGCTTGCGTGCACTGCATGGCGTCGCGCAGGTCCGCCTCGCTCACAATGTTGTAGCGGTCGAAGATGCTACGCGTTTTGTGACCGCTGATCGTCATAGCAACACGCTCCGGTACGCCGGCTCGAACCATGTTGCGAACCGCAGTGCGCCGGAAATCATGGAACAGGCGGCCCTCGTATTTCAGTTCGTCACGGTCCTCAGCGCACAGCCCCGATGACCTCGTCCGCATCCTCTAGTCGTAAGAATTTGTTCTGCCTATGAGCCGGCACCATTTCGACCATACAAGAAATCGGCTATTGGCCCGCGATCGCTGCCACTCGCCCGAGACTCTCTCCACAACCGCGAGATCTTTATCGCGGGCCACTGCTGTCCGGTTAAAACTCGAACAGAATCAGTTGGTTGAGATTTTCGGTGAAATTGGCGTCCTGATCGATCAGTCGGCAACTATCCGGTTCTTCGATTGTGACCGAATCAGTGCGTCGTTTTCAATTACTTCAATGCCTGCCTGTCTTTGCCGCAACACAGGAAGAAGGAGATTTGCATACGAGATCTGGAAGTAGTCGCCAGAGCATTTGAAATGACGGTTTCTCAGCTGCTGGCCTGCCTCTGAGCCTTACTGTCCCCTCCCGGCGCCGCACAGAGGCTCTGAGCAGGACGACTGTTCCGAAAACCCCGCGCAAATCAAGGCCGTAAGGGGCTGACTTTTCAACTTCAGAATTGGCGCTTGGCCCCGTTCGGAAATCACATATTTCTGATAGAGGGGTATCTATTTAGCTCAGGTAACCCCAATGGGTTGTGGTTTCAGCTCCGGCCCGCCTGAGCCGACCGGACTATCGCCTTGTAAGTTGTTGGCTCCACGGCAGCGGCCTGCTGGACAAGGCGGAAGAACAGCTT
>JAIQFT010000046.1 GCA_020073185.1 Terriglobia bacterium | reverse complement strand
AGCTGAGATGTCCCGCCGGAGCGCGCGCCAGGTCAGGAGCGCTGTGGCCTCCCTCGCCCAGCGCCGAGTGGCAGCGCGCGCAGCCCTTATCGAAAAAGCTGCGCATGCCCGCCTTCGGATCGCCCGGAATGAAATTTCCGCCTCCGCCCTGCGCCCTCAACGGAACAACAACCAGGACGCAGGCAACGGCCACCGCCGCCACGGCGGCAAGCAGGAACACACACGACGATCGGCCTTTAACGATGGCAATCATTGCAGTCCGCATTAACTCGATTCTGCTGGTGACAACTGATACAGGCCGCCATATTGAAGACGCGAAACGGGCGCTCCGGCGGCCTGGTTGCTTGTTCCATGGGGCCGTGACATTCGGCGCACGGCAGGTGTGCTACCGCGACATGTCGGCGGTGAGAGAAGAAAACGTACGGAGCCGTTTGCGTCAACGGCACCCAGTTCAACTCCTGGCCGGCCGCCGCGACGGTACGAATCCGTTCTTCCTCCGCGCTGGAGGTCAGTGCTACCTGGTGGCAACCGATGCAAACGTCAACCGATGGGAGAGTCGCCTTCGCCTGCGTTTGCACACCGGCGTGGCAGTCCGCGCAGGCCACGCCGTTGCTGACGTGCTTGGCGTGGTTAAACGCGATCGGCTGTTTGCGCGTCGCCGCGTGTTGTAAACCAACGAAGCCCGCTCCACCCAGGACGAAGAACAGGACAAAGCCTCCCGCTGCGTACGGGATATGGCTCAGCAGCGATAGCGAACCCAGCAGCTTCACCGGCGGCCCTCCTCGGCAGGCGAATTCAGAAACGCGAACAGGTCGCCGAGATCGTTTTCATTCAACTTGGGCCACGCGATTCCGAGGCTCTGAGTTCGCCGGTACATTTCCGGCCCGTGCCGCCACAGCGCCGTCGCCAGCGAAACCGAGTTCACTCGCTGGCCGCGCAGCCCTGGTCCAAGCGAAGTTCCCTGTCCGTTCGCTCCATGACATCGGCTGCAGCCGCGCGCGGCGAAAACCCCGCGTCCCGCCTCCGTCGAACCATTCGGTTCGAAGTAGCGGAGGCTGTTGAAGAACGCCATCAGGTCCGCCATCTCTTGCCCGTTGAACGTCGGCCGCTGAATGCCACGGCTGTTCATTTCACGGTACATCTGCGGAGAGTGGTTCCACATCGCTCCCGCGAATTCCACCATCGTCATCGGCGCCTGCCGTCCGACACCGAGGTCAGGACCGACATGTCCGCCCTGGCCCTGCACCGCGTGGCATTCAATGCAGGATTTGGTCTTGAAGAGTTGCCAGCCACGCACAGGATCGGCGGGCAGCAATCGGAATTCCGTGCGGGGCGATGTCGAGACTTCGCGCACGTACGCCAGCAAGTCGCTCATTTCCGATTTGTCGAATCGCGGCCAGGACATGCCCGTTGGGGAAAACTGCTTTTCCATCGATGGAGCGTGGTTCCACAGCGTCTGTGTCCATTGAATCGGAGTATCGACCCCGGTGATACTCGCCAGATCCGGACCGACTCTGCCGCCTTCACCGCGTATGGCGTGGCACCGAATGCATCCCTTGGTTTCAAAAAGCCGCCGACCTTTGAGCGCATCACCAGGCTCGTCCATGTAGCGCGCCAGGTAGAGATACGCGAACAGGTCGCTGACCTCGGATTGGGTCATGGGCGAAGCGCGCAGGTTTTCCTGCTGCATCCGCTTCCACATCTCCGGCGCGTGGTTCCACATGGTCGTGACCAACTGGCCCAGGTTCGCCCGCGATGTATTGCGTCCGGAGCCGAGGTCCGGTGCAAGCTTTCCACCCGATCCGTTGATCGCATGACAATGCGAGCAGCGCTTCGATTGAAACAACATGCCGCCCGCTACCGGATCGCCCGAAAGAAAACTGACACTGCGCTGCGGCACATGCTCCCGTTGCCACGCCACCACGCTTGCCAGGAGAGCCAGTGCAATCACCGCCGCTGCCAGCCAGACCGCCGGTCGCCGCCGAAGGTTTATCGTCATGACGGTCCACACTCCGCATTAGCAGGTGCAGTTTCATGGCCAACCGCCAGGGCGCATGCCGGCCGCAGACAGACCAGTGCACCTGGCGCGTTGCCACCTTCTGACAACTACCCGGTAACGCAGCTAGATACGGGCGCAAAGTGTGCCCGCGACAGCGGCACACGAGCGGGCACGTCAGAAAATTTCGATGAGGGTATCGGGAGAAGTCGCGGGGTAGCCTCTTAATGTGTGTCCGCTTCTCGTACACTTGGCGATTTGGTGCTCTTGAAAGCGTTTTCGTCGATTTCGGGTTCCATCTCGCGCAGTTTGCGATACAACGTATCGCGCGAAATGCCCAGCAGCGACGCCGCCTTGCGCCGATTGCCGTGAGTAATCCGTATCGCCCGCTGGATGGCCATGCGCTCCAGTTGTTCCAGGCCGAGCGGCTGGTCTACCCCGCGAGCGCGCGACTCCGGAACCGCGGACGAACGAAGCAGCCGCGCGAGATCCTTGTCGGTAACTCGCTGCGGGTCGTCGCGCGACACCGCTGTAACCGCCTCCAGAAGGTTTTCCAGTTCGCGTACATTCCCGGAGAAGGATTGCTCCAGCAGCAACTCCATGGCGCTACGGCCCAGCACGATGTCGCGGTCATACCGTTCCGACAGCCGCCGTGCGAAGTGTTGTGCCAACACCAGCGTGTCCTCCGGCCGGTCGCGCAACGGCGGTATCTCGATGACAACGGTTGCGATCCGAAAATACAGATCTTCGCGCAGACACTCCGACCGCAGTTCTCCGACCGGCCGGTTGGTCGCGGCGATGATCCGGACATCCACCGGGACGGACTTTGTGCTGCCCACCGGACGCAATTCCTTTTCCTGCAGCACGCGAAGCATCTTCACCTGTGCATCCTTCGGCATCTCGCCTACTTCGTCGAGGAATACCGTGCCGCGATTGCCGCTGACGAACAGGCCGGGGGCATCGGCGTAGGCGCCCGTAAATGCGCCACGCCGGAAACCGAACAGCTCGCTCTCCACCAGATCCCTTGGCAGCGCGCCGCAATTAATGGCGACGAACGGCGACGATGCGCGCTTGCTTGCCCCGTGGATAGCTCGTGCCACCATCTCTTTGCCCGTGCCAGTTTCGCCCAGCAGCAGCACCGACGCGTCGGATTGCGCCGCCGTACGCGCCACTTCGACCACGCGCTGCATCATCGGGGAGACGAACACCAGCGATTCAAAGGGTGTGGGGCGCTCGTACAGGTTGGCCTCGAGCTCCGCCACACGGGTCCGCAACTGCATCGTCTCCATTAGCCGCCCGACTTTTTTCCGCACCGCATCCGGGTCCAACGGCTTGGTAATGTAGTCCTCTGCGCCGCGCTTCACCGACTCGACGGCCGTCTCAATGGTCGCGAAACCGGTCATGATGATCACGGCCAGGTCGGGATCGTGCTCGCGCAATCGCTCCATCAGCGTCAAACCGTCGCTGACCGGCATTAACAGGTCCACCAGCGCCAGGCAAAGATCGCGCGCCGTCTGCTGCAGTTCCAACGCTTCGGCCGCCGAAAGCGCCACCTCCACCGAGTATCCTTCCTGCTCCAGGAAGTGGCGCAACGTATGCGCCAGGCTGGCGTCATCGTCAACCACGAGAATCTTGCCCTGTTTGCCGATGCAATGTTTCATGCGCTAGCTCCCGATCCTGTCGTTTCGCTGTAAACCGGCAAATTCACGATGGCCGTGGTCCCCTGGCGCGGGACGCTATCGAGGCGCACCGTACCTCCGTGAGCCTGCAGGACGTTGCTGGCGATCGCCAATCCCAGGCCGGTACCAACGCCCGGAGCTTTGGTCGTAAAAAACGGTTCGAAGATGTGCGGCAGAACTTCGGGATCGATACCGCATCCATCGTCCGCGACCCGCACCTCGACCGAATCGTGCGCGGACCGTGCGCAAGTCATCCGAATTGTACCCTCGGGACCAACCGCGTCCGCTGCATTGCTCAGCAGGATCAGGAAAAGCGCTTCCAATTGATTGCGGTCCGCCAGCACGCGCGTGCCGTCCACGCCGTCGACGTCCAGCGTCAGCCGGACCCGCTTGGCCATTAGTTGCGGCGACAGAAAACTCGCTACCGCCCGCAGCGTCGCCGCCATGGATTCCGGCTGCTTTTGCCACGGCGAACAGCGGCTGAAGCGCAGCAGTTGCTGGACGAAGTGCTGGCAAAACACCATACTGTTTTCCAGCCGCTCCAGGTCCGCATTCAGATCGCCTTCGAACTTGCCCTCCCGCATCATTCGCATGCGGAGCAGCATGGCCGCCAAAGGCGTATTCAGATGATGGGCCGTACCGGCCGCCATCTGACCCATGGTCGTGAGTTTCTCGATCTGCAGCAGCGTTTGGCGAAGTCGCACGCGTTCGCGAATATCGTCGGTGATCTCGAGAAAGTATTTTTCGTCGGCGCGTTCGCGGAACGGCAGCAGGCTGACTTGCACTTCGAGCGGGCTGCCGTTCTTGGTCTGCCGCTGCGTCTCGACGTCGAGCACGGGCTGGCCGTTCTCTACCTGCCGCAGCAACGCCGCCAACTCTGCCTTGCGATCTTCGGGTACGGTCGGCAGCACTTCGCCAAGCAGTTCGTTCTTGGAGTAGCCATACAGCCGTTCCGCAGCCGCATTGCATTCCGATATCCGCAACGCACTGTCCAACAGCAGGATGGCGCTGGGCGAGCCATCGAGGATGGCGCGATAGCGCTCGCTTGAGCGTCGTAAATGTTCTTCTTTCTCCTTCCGCTCCCGAAGCACGAACCACGCGGCCCAGAACGCCAGGATCAGAGAGACCGCGATGCCACGGCTGATGTACAGGTAGTGCAGCGTAACGTAGTCGAGATTGCGAAAGAAACGGTTCTCGAGCAGTTCCCACACCGCCAGTACGAGCGCGACGACCGTGATGCTGGAGAGCGTCAGCGTCACCCAGAACCAGTTACGCTGCCGGGTAGGACGGCCCATCGGGCCTTCTCCCACGCCATGAGGGGCGTGTGCCGCATGGAACCGCGAACATGTCTCACGGGTCAGTGATAGCCGTCACAGCCTGATGTGAGGCGCAGCACCGGGCATCTTCTTCATGTCTTATTTCCTGACACATTGGGCATTTTCTGACATCCTGCCGGCATCTTCGCGCAGGCAACTGATTCTCCAGCGCGCCCCTCTCAGTCATGCCACGATTCAATCCTCGCCATTCCTGTTCCAAAACCGGAATTTGCCTGCAAATTTTTCCGCCCATGTCACCGACAAATCCCCTGACACTCGCTACTCTGAATCTGCGTGCCCAGGCGCGTAGGTGGTTGTGTTTTATGACCGCTTGTTTAGATCTTTGACAACAAAACGAGGTCGCGCCAACCAGCTACCGGCCAAGCCGACGGTTACCGTCGGTTACCGTGCGATTTCGACGGTATGCCGTGCGCAAGTTACTGATTCTGCGTGGACACAGGGGGGAGGGGGTATATACCGTCCAAGAGTTTACTAAAAGGTAAAATCACTCTTCCTTCTTCACTGCCGTTGGATCGCCTGTTTGATGGTCCTCGATCTGGAATTTCAGGAACTCGTGGATCGCCGCAATGGCTGCCGGATCCTTGCTGCTGATGCGCAATCTGGCGCCGCGCTCGATCTCCTCGTACTTATAGGTGATCGCCGATTTGAGCGTCTGCATCTGCGGCGTGCCCGGTAAAACACGAGCATGAGTCATTTCGGAATTGCTGAAGTCGCCGGCGCCAAACCGCTTCGCCTGCATCTGCAAGTGCATGCGGATGTGATCGCGGTCCTCGGTATCTTTCGCATCGTTGGCCTGCACCTGGATGTAGCCGCCCTCGGACTGGAGGATGAAATGGTGCGTGGTCGCGGTTTGGGAGAAGCCCATGGCTTTCTCGCCGCGCGCGTTCACGGCGTCGTGATGGTGGGCATCGTGGTTGTGGACATGCTCCGCCTCTTGGGCAGACGCCAACAACGAAAGGACAAAGATCGCAACGGTCAGTCGTGAGAGTCGCATCACGTCATGAGATTCGTTGGTGGAGCGCAAAGACGCATTTTTCTCGAAATTGCGACCCGTGCGCATCCGTGGCGACCAGTGGTTAACAGTTATTCGTAGCGCAGCGCCTGCACCGGATCGAGCTTCGCGGCTCGCGACGCGGGATAGAGACCCGAGCCAAGGCTTACGATCACAGCGAACGCCAGCGCCGCCGCCACCAGCCACCACGGCACCAGCCAAAACGTCTCGGGCGTCATGTCCATGCGCTTGAGGTAGATGTTGGTGCCGATATTGATGGCGCGCCCGATGGCCCAGCCGAGGGTCACGCCGACCAAGCCGCCACAGAACCCCATGACGCCGGCCTCGGCGAAGAAAAGCATTTTGATATCCGCGTCGCCCGCGCCAATGGCTTTCATGATGCCGATCTCGCGCCGGCGTTCCAGGATTGCCATGACCAGCGTGTTCACGATCCCGAGCAGCGCTACCGCCAGCGCTAAGCTGCCGAAGATGCCAAGGAACATGTCGAGGATGGTGAAGAAGCGGCGCAGGCTGCGCGTGGCGTCCAGCAGCGAGAAGGTGGAGAAGCCCATGTTCTTGATGGCGTCTTCCGCGGGCTGCACCTGCGACGGCGTATCAATCCGCACGGAGAGCGCCATGTACGCGCGCCCGCGATAGGAGGTGCGCACCATCTCGCGCAGGTCGCTGCCGAGCATGACGTTCATCTTCGCAGCTACCGCGGTCGGCACAAACACGCGCGAGCGCCCCATGCCGCCGAAACCCACAGTCGGCTCGTGCTCGGTGATGCCGACCACGCGCAGCGCCATCTCGCGGCGCGTGACGGAGAATCCCGAAGCGATCAGCTCGCCGACGGTGCTCGCTTCCTCGTTGTCGCTGTTCTGCGGCGTGGCCGAACTTGCGGTATTCGGCGTGCCTCCGCGCGCGGCGTATTGCAGCACTATGTCCTTGCCGAGGAGCGATTTGGGATCGGGCGCCAGCTCCTTGGCAAACTCGGATTCGAGAATCACTTCCTCCGAATCCGGCGAAGAGAAGAACTTGCCGGTCATGCCGTCGAAGGCTTCGCGATCGCGAGCCGACGGCGGAAGCGCGGCGACCATGATGAACCTGCTCTTGTCGCCGTAGCGCGCTTCGGCCATGAAGCGCATTTCGGGCGTGACTTCTGCGACGTGCGCCACGCGCCGGATGTCGGAGATCGCGGCGTCATCGAGCGGGCGCGCGGGCGCGTTCGTCTGGGCGCGGCGCGACGGCCCGCGGTCCAAATCGCGCGGCATGACGATGACGGTGTTGAACAGCCCGGAGCGCGTGAGCCGCCGATTGGCGAGCTGCTGAAGCCCGATGCCGAGCGAGAGCATGGCGACAAGCGAGGCCACGCCCACCGCGATGCCAATCGTGGTGAGCGAATTGCGCAGCACGGACTCGCGCAGGTTGCGCGCCGCCAGCTCGACGACGTCGTGGGCTTTCATCGCTCGCCCCGCTGAACCTGTGCGGCAGTTGCGGGCACGCGCGTGTCGTCCACGAGACCACCATCGGCGAGCGTGAGCACGCGCTGCGCGTAGCGGTCGGCGAGCGGGCGCTCGTGTGTGACCAGCAGGACGGTCAGACCCTGCGAGTCATGGCATTCGCGCAGGTAGTTCATGATCTCCTCGCCGGTGCGGCTGTCGAGATTGCCGGTTGGCTCGTCGGCCAGCAGCAGCGACGGGCGGTTGACGAGCGCGCGGGCGATGGAGGCGCGCTGCTGCTCGCCGCCGGAAAGCTCTACCGGACGATGCGTGACGCGCGCCGATAATCCCACGCGTTCCAAGGCTTGTTGAGCACGCGCGGCGCGCTCGCCACGATCCACCTCGGCGAAGCGCATGGGCAATGCGACGTTTTCCAGCAGTGTCATGGTCGGAATCAGGTTGAACGCCTGGAAGACCATGCCGACGGTGTGACGGCGGTAGCGTGCCAGCTCTTCCGCCGACATCTGTGCCAGCTCGCGGCCGTTGACGGCCATGGAGCCGGAAGTCGGGCGATCAAGCCCGGCTATCAAGTTCAGCAGCGTGGATTTTCCCGAGCCCGAGGCGCCGAGCAGCGCGACGAATTCGCCGTTGGCGATATCCAGCGTGATGCCGCTCACGGCGCGGATGAGCGCGTTTCCCATGCGGTACTCGCGGGTTACATCGCGGGCGGAAACGGCGGCTGTGTTGAGTGAAGGCATGTTCAGTTTGTCAGTCCTTGCAGTTTGTCAGTTACCGGCCACCCGGCTTCAAATCGTGTGCTGCCCGCCCCAGCGGCTGGTGCGCCAGTTGTCATGTGCCTCCGGCGGGCGAAACCACGGCGGCAACTGCACCAGGAAATACTCGGCCAGGGCCGCAATGTAGGGCTCATACATGCTACGCAGTTTGGCGAGCCTTTGTTCCGCGTCGGCGGTGGCGAGCAACTGGATGCCGCCCTCGGCCAACTGTTGACGGAGTTGCTGAAGGGATTCGGGTGTCAGGCGCGGCTGCGGCGGATCTCGCGGCGGAGTGTTGAAGACCTGCGCCAGGTCCACGATGGCGTGCCTGGCCATGGCAAAGGTGAGCTGCGCCTGGCGCGCGGGTGCGCCGTCAATGGACTGGCAGAGCGCGGACGCATCAAGGACGGCGGTGAGCGCGGCAACCCACGACTGGTTGTCGTGCTGCGAGCGGAAGTATCCGAGCACGGGATAGGAGATGTGGCTCTCCAGCATTTCGGCGGCGGAGTGTTCCCACTCGTGCAGGATTTCGCGCAGGTTTCCGTCCTGGGGATCGATATTGCGGCGCACCAGCTCGGCAGCTGTTGGCGGCGTCCCGGCGCGTCCGTCAAGCAGCGAGACATTCACTTCGCGGCGCGAGAAAGATTGGTAGACCACCGGCAGGTAGCTGAGGACCAAGGCGAGAAAGCCGAGGCCCATGCCACTCTCGATGACGGTGAGTACACGTGAAATCGCGGCGCGCGGAGTTACGTCGCCCAAGCCGAGCGTGAACAGCGTAGTCCCGCTGAAGTAGAGATCGGTGGCAAAGGTGCGTGAATTGCCGCCGCCCTCGACGGTGGAACCGGCGGCCCATTGCAACAGCGCAAAGCCGAGGACCAGGCCGACGGCCCACAAGGCCAGCAGCAGGATCAGGGACATGGGACCATACAGTGCGAGAAAACTTTCGCGGCGGCGAAGTCTTCGGATATGCCGCGCGACGGCGGCCCAGGGCCGCCAGGTGTAGCGGTAAAAGCCTCGCGTGAGTCGAAAGCGGCGGGTAACGCGACGCGGCAGCACCACCGTTTCAAACGCTTCGAGCAAGACTCCGGCAACGACCAGCACCCCCGCAATCGCCGCGGCCACATCCATCCCGTCATGGTAATTGTTGCAGCGGCAGTGCGCCAAGACGGATCGAATGATGATTGGAACTCGATTGGCGGAGGTGGCTCGTGAAGTGGATCACTCGCAGGAACATCAAGGTGGACCGCGTCGCATGCCCGTGGCTGATCCGGCGGTTCGTGGATCGTGAAGCCGAGTTTATGTTTGTGGAGGAAGGGCAACTGCTGGAGGTGGCAGCACGCGAACAGGCGACGCCGTTCGACGCACCGAAGCTGGCGGCGGTAAAACTCAATCATCGGGGCGAGCGCTGCTCGTTCGAGGCGATCATCGAAGACTACAACTTGCAGGATCCGCCGCTGCAGCGACTGGCACTGATCGTGCGCGCCGCGGACGTCAAAGGGCAGGAGCCGGTGGCGCCGGAAGGTTTCGGCCTGCGCGCCATCGCCGAGGGATTCGCGGCGCTGGGTATTTCAGACGAAGAGCGCTTGGCGCGGCAATTCCCGGTGTATGACGCACTGTACTGCTACGCGCAACTGCGAGAACGGTGACATGAACGACCGCCGCGACCTGCCGCTGATCTATGCCGCGGCGTTTCTGCGCTCCGCCGGCGTGGGCATGATGGGCGTACTGCTGGGCGTGTACCTGGCGCGCGCGGGATTGTCGCCGTCGAGCATCGGCGTGGCGATCGCCGCCGGGCTGATCGGAACGACCGCGGCGACGGCGCTGATGAGCTGGAAAGGCGATCGTCTGGGGCGGCGGCGAATGCTGGCCGCACTCGCGGTTTTGACTGCGCTCGGCGGCATGGCGCTGGCGCTAACCACGCGCACGCCGATCCTGATTCCGCTGGCGGTGCTGGGCATGATCAACGGCACCGGCACCGATCGCAGCGCCGCCTTCGCACTCGAGCAGGCGGTGATTCCGGGGCTGACGACGGCGAAGTCGCGGACCTGGGCGCTCTCCTGGTACAACGTAGTTCTCGATGGCAGTGGCGCGATCGGCGCGGTGGCGGCGGGCGCGCCCGCCTTGGTTCACGCGCGCATGGGAATCGCGGTTGGCGATGCCTACCGTCTGGTGTTTGCCGGATTCGCGGCTGCGAACCTGATCGCGGCGGTGCTGTATGCGTTTCTTTCGGAGCGCGTGGAGGCCGCCAGACCGCACGAGGAAAGGCCGCCGGTGTCGCCGCGCACGCGCCGCATCGTACGCAATCTGGCGGCGCTATTCGCCATTGACAGCTTCGGCGGAGGATTCCTAACTGACGCGCTGGTGGCCTACTGGTTTTTCCAGCGTTTCGGCGTTTCCGTGCAGGTTCTGGGCATGGTATTCGGCGTGGTGCACGTGCTGAACGCGCTGTCCCACTTGGGCGCGGCGTGGCTGGCGCAACGCATCGGATTGCTGAACACGATGGTGTTCACGCACTTGCCGTCGAGCGTTTTCCTGGTGCTGGTGCCGCTCGCGCCGAGTTTTCACTTGGCCACGGCACTGTTTTTCCTGCGCGAGGCGCTGGTGGAGATGGACGTGCCGTCACGGCAATCCTATGTCGCCGCCGTAGTGGAGCCGCACGAGCGCACTTTCGCCAGCGGGGTCACGAACTTGACGCGGAATTTGATGTGGGCGGCGGGATCGTCGGCGGCGGGAATGTTCATGCAAAACGTGGCGTTTTCGGCGCCGCTGGTCGCGGGCGGGTCAATCAAGATCTTGTACGACTTGCTGCTGTATCGCGCTTTCCGCAAGGTGAAGCCACCGGAAGAACGGTAGTTGAATTGGTAGTTGGCAGTTGGTAGTTGATAGCTCGGGGTTGGTAGCTGGTCAAACGCCCGCTGGACATCTCAACTTGAAGCGCTGGATTTTTCCGGTGGCGGTCTTGGGGAGTTCGGGGAGAAATTCCACCCAGCGCGGGCGCTTGTAGGCGGCGAGACGTGTGGCGACGAATTCCTGCAGTTGCTGCGCGAGGTCGGGCGCGGGCACGTGGCCGGCGTGCAGGACGACATAGGCCGCCGGCTTCACCAGTTCATCTTGATCCTTACGGCCGACGACGGCGGCTTCCTGCACCGCGGGATGTTCGACGAGCGTGCTTTCGATCTCCGCGGGGCTGACCCAAACGCCGCTGACCTTGAGCATATCGTCGGTGCGCCCGGCGTACCAGAAGTAGCCGTCGGCATCCTGGCGATACTTGTCGCCGGTGCGCAGCCAGTGGCCGTCGATGGCGTCCTTGGTTTTCTCGTGCTGGTTCCAGTAACAGGAGCACACGGCGTCGCTCCTTATATATAGGTTACCCACTTCGCCGGTGGAAACTGCGCGGCCGCCCTCGTCCACAATTCTGGCGTCCATGCCGGGAATGACCTGGCCGCTGGAGCCGGGATGCGCGGCGCCGGGGCGGTTGGCGATGAACATGTGCAACGCTTCGGTGGAGCCGATGGCGTCGAGAATTTCGACGCCGAACCGGGACTCGAAGCGCTGGAAGATGGCGGCGGGCAGCGCCTCGCCGGCAGAGATGGCGTTACGGATGCTGGAGAGATCGAAGTCGCAGCCGTCACGCCTGTGCGCCAGCAGTGCGGCATAGCTTGATGGGACAGAGAAAAACAACGTCGGGCGGTGGCGCTCGATGATGTCGAAGACACTTGCCGGTTGCGCCGGACCGGGCAGCAGGATGCTGGCGCCGCCAACAGCGAGGGGAAAGTACAGCCCGTTGCCGAGTCCGTAGGCAAAAAATAGTTTGGCGACGCTGAAGAAACGGTCGTGCTCGCCGACTTGGAGAATTTGTTTCGCGTACAGCTCCGAGGTGACCACCATGTCGTGCTGCAAATGAACGCAGCCTTTGGGGAAACCGGTGCTGCCGGAGGAGTAGAGCCAGAAGGCGGGGTCATGCAGGTGGGTGGGCGCAGGATCGAGTTCGGCAGGCTCGGCGCTTATCAGTTCGGAAAACGAATGCGCGCCGTGAATCGGACCGCCGACCACAACCACGTGCTCAAGGGATGGCAGACGATGGCGTGGTATCGCCGCCAACAGCGGCAACAACGCCTCGCTGACGATTGCCACCCGCGCGCGGCTGTCATTGAGCAGGTACTCGTATTCGGCGGGCTTGAGGAACGTGTTTACGGGCGCGGGCACAGCGCCGATCTTGATGGCGCCGAAGAAGCAGGCAGCGAAATCCGGGGTGTCGAGCAGCAGAAGGAGGACGCGCTCTTCTACCCGCACGCCGAGCGCGCGGCGCAGGGCATTGCCGAGGCGATTCACGCGCGCCACCAACTCGCGGTAGGTGACGCGCTCGTCGCCGCATTCAATGGCAATTTTGTCGGAACGTTCGCGAAGGTGCGGATCGATGAAGTAAGCGGCGGCGTTGAAGCGGTCGGGAACAGAGAACGTCATGCAGGACGCGCCGAGGCGGCGGAATTGAGCTCACGCGCCAGGTTGGCGAAGGTGTCGCGAACATTCTTCTGCGCGGCGGCTTCGACCAAGCGCCCGCCGACGGACGCCAACATGCCGCCAACCATGGCTTCGCCGCTGAAGCGCACGATGGTTTCGGCGCCGGCCGATTCGAGTTCGAGGCGGCCAACGCCCTCGACGAAGCCCGCGGTGGAGCTGGCGCGCGAGGTCAGAGTGTAACTTTTCTCGGGGACGATGTCGGAGATGGTGACGTCGCCGTGAAAAGTGCCCTTCACCGGCCCGACCCCCGTTTTCAGTATGGCCCGGTACTGGTTGGGTACCTTTTCTTCCAGCTTCTGGCAGCCGGGCATGACGCGTTGTAGGACCGCCGGATTCATTAGGTTGCGCCAGACGGCGTCGAGCGGAGCGGCGATGGTGTAGGTGCCTTGAAACTTCATCGGTTTCAGTATCGGGTTGCGAGAAGGAACGCTTTCAGGCACGGATGAAGCCGTGCCCTTCCCGATTCACTTTGGATGCCTCAGTTACTACTTCCGACTCGCAATGCATTGCTGCACCGCGCGACGGGTGTAGACGCGAGCCAGATGGCCGCGGTATTCGCCTGAAGCGAAGTGATCGCCCAGGACTTCGACGCCGTCGGTGACGAACTCGCACGCGGCGGCGATCGCGCCGGCCGGCTTGCCGCGCAGGTTCTTCTCCACAGCGTTGGCGCGATATGCGAACTGCGCAACGCCGGTGATGCCGATGGCTGCGCTCTCGATGGTCGCGCCGCGCGCTTTCACCACCACCGCGACTCCCACCACCGCCATGCCCGAGGCGGGATGCGCGAATTTCTTGTACGCGGTCGCCGCCGCCGGTTCGGTCACGGGCACGCGCACTTCGGTGATGACCTCATCGGAGGCCAGGCTGGTGCTGAAGAGCCCGGTAAAGAAATCGCGCGCGGGGATAATCCGCTCGCCGCGAGTGCTCATGGCGACGATGTCGGCGTCGAGGGCAAGAATCGGCGCTGGATAATCCGCCGACGGATCGGCGTGCGCCAGGCTGCCGCCGATGGTGCCGCGGTTGCGCACCTGCACATCGCCAATTTCCCGTGCGGTCTGCGAAAGGAGCGGAGAGACTTTGTGCATGAGCGGCGATGTCGCGACCTCCGCATGCGTGGTCATGGCGCCGATGTGCACGGTGTCTCCAACCTCGCGGATGTAGCTGAGACCGGCAACGCGCGACAGGTCCACCAAGACAGCGGGCGAGGAGAGGCGCAATTTCATCGCGGGCAGCAGGCTGTGCCCGCCGGCGAGCAGTTTGGCATCTTCACGCGAGGCGAGCAGCGCCAGCACTTCGCTTAATTCGCTCGGAGATTCGTACTCGAATTCGGTGGGGATCATGCGCGCCTCACGGGTTTCTTCACGCTTTTCGCGGCGCCGGCGGCGGTGAGAACGGCCGTCGCTTTGGCCTCGCTGTGACTGGGCCGGATGTGTGCGTCGTGCACCGCGCGCCAGATGCGCTCGGGCTTGAGCGGCATGTCGAGGTGGCGGATGCCAAGCGGCGCAAGCGCGTCGCACACCGCGTTGACCACCGCGGGCGTGCAGCCGATAGTGCCCGCTTCACCGACGCCCTTCACGCCCATGGGATTCACCGGCGACGGCGTGCAGGTGCGCTCCAGGGTGAGCTCGGGAATATCGGGCGCGCGGGGCAGTGCGTAATCCATCAACGTGCCGGTGACGAGTTGGCCGTCGCTGTTGTAGATGACTTCTTCGTACAGCGCCTGCGCCATGCCCTGCACGATGCCGCCGTGCACCTGGCCTTCGACCAGCATGGGATTGATGACGTTGCCGCAGTCGTCCACGGCGATGTACTTGTCGAACTTGATCTCGCCGGTCTCAATGTCCACCTCGCATGAGATGACGTGCGCGCCAAAAGGAAAGGTGAAATTCGAGGGCTCGAAGAAGTGCGTCGCTTCCAGGCCGGGCTCGACGCCGGCGGGCAGGCTCTTGGCAGCGTAGGCGGCGCCCACCACTTCGCCGAACGCGAGCGACTTCTTGCTGCCCTTGGCGCCGATGCGTGCGTCGCGGAATTCCATCTGCTCGGGCTTGCCGCCCAGCAGGTGGGCCGCGATCGCCGCCATCTTCTTCCTGAGCTTCTCGGTGGCGACGAACAAGGCGGAGCCTCCGACCGCAGTGCCGCGGCTGCCGAAGGTCCCGATGCCGTAGGGAACGACGGCGGTGTCGCCGTGCACGACGTTGATGTCCGCTGGCGAGAGGCCGAGCATGTCGGCGATCATCTGCGCGAAGGTGGTTTCCTGACCCTGGCCGTGCGGCGACGCCCCGGTCAGCGCGGTGACTGTGCCGGTTGGCTCAATGCGCACGGTTCCGCTCTCCCATCCGCCGGCGGGCATGGCGGCCGACGGACCCATGGCGCAGATTTCGACGTAGGTGGAAAGTCCGATGCCGTAGTATTTGCCCTGCTTCCGGCCGGTTTTCTGGCGGGCGCGCAGCTTGTCGTAGCCGGCGAGATCAAGGGCGCGCTTGAGGCTGCCCTGGTAATTACCGGAGTCGTAGATCACGCCGGTGGCGGCGCTGTACGGAAACTCCGCCGGTTTGGGGAAGTTGCGGCGGCGGATTTCCACGGGGTCCATGTTCAATTCGCGCGCGGCGATGTCAACAATGCGCTCGATGAGGTAGGTGGCTTCCGGACGTCCGGCGCCGCGGTAGGCGTCGGTGGACATCTTGTTGGTGAAAACGCCGAGCACTTCGAACTCGATGGCCGGAATTTTGTAGCAGCCGGTGCTCATCAGGCCGGTGAGCGTGGCGATGATCGGCGTCAGCAACTGGTAGTAGGCGCCGAGGTCGGCGAGCACGCGGGTGCGCATGCCGAGGATCGTGCCATTCTTCTTCAGCGCGAGTTCGACGTCGTTGATCTGATCGCGGCCGTGGATGGTGGCAGCGATATTTTCGCGGCGCGTTTCCGTCCACTTCACCGGCCGGTTGAGCTTCATCGCGAGCCACGGGACGACCGCTTCCTCACCGTACACATTGAGCTTGCTGCCGAAACCGCCGCCGACTTCGGGAGTGATCACGCGCACCGAGGTTTCCGGCAAACCGAGCATCAGTGAAATCTGGGTGCGCACCAGGTGCGGAATCTGCGTGGACGACCACACCGTGAGCTGCTTTTCGCCGGGGAGATATTGAGCGACCACGCCGCGCGTTTCGATGGCGATGGGCGCCAGGCGCTGGTTGATGAGGCGCTGCTTGACCACGCGGTCGGCGCGCTGAAACGCCGGCGCAAGGTCGCCGTTCTTGATGACGTGCGTGAACGCCAGATTGCTGTGAAACTCCTCGTGGACAAGCGGGCTTCCGGGGGCCAGCGCCCGTTCCATGTCCACGACGGCGGGCAGCGAATCGTATTCGATGTTCACCAGGTCGGCGGCATCGCGCGCGGCGTAGGGATTTTCCGCGACGATGGCCACCACGGGTTCGCCAACGTAGCGCACCTGGTCCTTGGCCAGCACGTAGTGATGGGGGACCTTCAATCCGGGCAGGCTGCCGGCGAAAGGGACGCCGCCAATGGCGGCGACCTCAGCGTGGGTGACCGCCATCACCACGCCGGGTGATGAGCGCGCCGCCTCGACATCCACCGAGACAATGCGCGCATTTGCGTGTGGCGAGCGCACGAAGACACAATGCAGAAGATCGGGCAGGCGAAGGTCGCCGGCGTAGTGGCTCAGGCCCTGGATGAGGCGCGGGTCTTCCTTGCGCTTGAGGCGCTGCCCGACCCAGCGGCCATGGGGTATGGCGAAGCCGTTTCCCCCGTTTGCGCCTTTGCCGCCCGACTTGGATTTCGTTGCCATGGCAATGTCTCCGGCGGATTACTTCCTGGCCGCGATCGCAGCGGTGCGGCGCGCCATCTTGCGCGAGGCGGACTTCACCGCGCCGACGATGTTCTGGTAGCCGGTGCAGCGGCACAGGTTGCCGCTGAGCCCCTCGCGGATCTCGCTGTCGCTGGGCGAAGCGTTGCTCCCCAGCAGGTCGCTGGCGCACATGATCATGCCCGGCGTACAGAAACCGCATTGCAGGGCGTGCTCTTCCCAGAAACTTTCCTGCAAAGGATGGAGCTGCCCTTCGGCGGCGAGCGCTTCGATGGTGGTGACGGAATGACCGTCGGCCTGAACCGCGAGCACGGTGCACGACTTCACGGCGCGCCCGTCAAACAGGGTGGTGCAGGCGCCGCACAGCGAGGTTTCACAGCCGATGTGCGTGCCGGTGAGGCCGGCGACGTCGCGCAGAAAATGCACCAGCAGCATGCGCGGCTCCACCTGGGCGCGGCGCTCCACGCCATTGACAACAATCTCGACGGATTTCATAGGCCCCCCACGGGCGCTTCGAGCGGATGGGCATCGCTCGCTGGGCGGGAACGATAGCAAACTTGGCGGCCTGAGTACAAGCGGCCCGCGCCGGGCAAGCGCACCGCAACGCACTTGTGGATGGCTAGAACCAGGGTGGGCGGGCGTGACGCGCTTCGTACGCGGCAATGTCGGGTTCGTGCTGCAGCGTCAGGTCGATGTCGTCGAGTCCGTTGAGCAGGCAGCGCCGGCGGAACTCGTCCACGAAGAAAGTGGCGGAAAAACCTTGGTCGTCGGACACGGTCCGCAACTCCAAATCGACGCTGAGGCGGTAGGCAGGCGTTCGCTGCGCGCGGCGCATCAGGTCGGAAACGGCAGAGTCCGGCAGGACCACGGTCAGCACGCCGTTCTTAAAACAATTCGTGGTGAAAATGTCGGCGAACGAGGGCGCAATGATGGCGCGGAATCCGTAGTCCATCAGCGACCAGGGCGCGTGCTCGCGCGAAGAGCCACAGCCAAAATTGGCGCCCGCGATCAGGATGCTGGCGCCGCGGTAGCGTGGATCGTTGAGCACGAACGATGGATCGGGGCTGCCGTCGGGCAATCTTCGCCAATCGTAAAAAAGAAATTCGCCGAAGCCGGTGCGCTCGACCCGCTTGAGGAACTGCTTGGGGATGATCTGGTCGGTGTCAACATTGACGCGATCGAGTGGGACCACCAGCCCGGTATGTTTGCGGAATGGTTCCATAACTATTTCGCCGCCGCCACCGAGCCGCGAAACTTCCAATCGCGTATGTCCACGAAATGGCCCGCGATCGCCGCCGCCGCCGCCATGGCCGGGCTGACCAGATGGGTGCGCCCGCCACGGCCCTGGCGCCCTTCAAAATTGCGATTGCTGGTGGAGGCGCAGCGTTGGCCCGCCTGTAGTACGTCGGGGTTCATACCGAGGCACATGGAGCAGCCGGCTTCGCGCCACTCAAAACCGGCGGTGCGGAAAATTTCGTCGAGCCCCTCGGCTTCGGCCGCCGCTTTTATCGCCTGCGACCCCGGCACCACCAGCGCCTGCACCTTGGGGTCGATGCGATAACCGCTCACCACACGGGCCGCGGCGCGCAGATCCTCCAGACGCGAATTGGTGCAGGAGCCGATAAAGACGCGGTCAATGGCGATGTCCTGGATACGTGTGCCGGGCGCAAGCGCCATGTACTCCAACGCGCGCTCCCAGGAGCGACGTTCGGCTTCGTTCCTCGCCGCCGACAGCGCGGGCACCTGGCCTGTGACGGAGGTCACCATGCCCGGGTTGGTGCCCCAGGTCACGAAGGGCGCCAGCGACGCGGCTTCGATCTCCACGGTGTGGTCGAACTGCGCGCCGTCGTCGGTGGGCAGCGTGCGCCAATATTCAATCGCCTTGGCCAGGTCAGGTCCTGGCGGGGCAAAACGGCGTCCGCGAATCCAGGAAAACGTCGTGTTGTCGGGCGCCACCATGCCGGCGCGCGCGCCCGACTCGATGCTCATGTTGCACAGGGTCATGCGCTCCGGCATGGAGAGCGCGGCGACGGCTTCGCCGGTGTACTCGATCACGTGTCCGGTGGCGCCATCGGTGCCTATCTGGCCGATAATGCCAAGCGCCAAATCCTTCGCGTTCACACCCGGCCCCAACCGCCCGCAGACGTGCACTTCCATGGTGCGCTGCTTGCGCTGCGGCAGGCACTGCGTGGCAAGCACGTGCTCGACCTCGGAGGTTCCGATGCCGAAGGACAGTGCGCCGAATGCGCCGTGCGTGCTGGTGTGACTGTCGCCGCAGACGATGGTCATGCCGGGCTTGGTGACCCCGAGTTCCGGCCCGATGACGTGTACGATTCCCTGCTCGGGCGAGTCAATGTCGAAGAGGAGGATGCCGAATTCGGCGCAGTTCTTGCGCAGCGCTTCGATCTGGCGCGCGGCGATGGGATCGGAGATCAGGTTACGCGGTGCCGTGGTCGGAACGTTGTGGTCCACGGTGGCCAGGGCGCGCTCGGGCCGGCGGACGCGGCGTCCTGCGGCGCGCAGGCCGTCAAATGCCTGCGGAGACGTGACTTCGTGCACGAGGTGCAGATCAATGTAGAGCAGGGCAGGCTCGCCGGGCGCCTCGCACACCAGGTGCTCGCTCCAGATCTTGTCGAACATGGTCCGTGGAGCGGGCATGATCAGACCGCGTGGAAGGCGTGGCGGCGTTCGCAGATTCCGGTAAGCGCCTCGGCTACAGCAGCGCCCATCTCCTCGGTGGTCGCCGTCGGCGTGCGTTGGTCGCGCACCAGGTCGGAGGTACGGAAACCGCGATTGAGGACCTCGCCGATCGCCTCTTCCACGTCGCGCGCCTCAGGCTCCATGTCAGCAGCATACCGCAGAAGCAGGGCGGCTGTCGCGATCGCACCCAGCGGATTGGCGATGCCGCGCCCGGCAATGTCGGGCGCGGAGCCGTGCACGGGCTCAAACAGCCCGACGCGCCCGCCGATGCTCGCCGAGGCAAGCATGCCGAGCGAGCCGCTGATCACCGCAGATTCGTCGGAAACAATGTCGCCGAAGAGATTTTCCGTGAGGATCACATCGAAGCGTGACGGGCTGGACGCCAGGTGCATGGCGCAGGCGTCTACGTACATGTGGTCGAGCGCGACGCCGGGAAATTCGCGCGCCACGCCGGTGACCACCTTGCGCCAGAGTTGTGAGGTCTCCAGCACGTTGGCCTTGTCCACCGAAGTGACCTTCCTCCGACGAGCACGCGCCTGCTCGAAAGCAATGCGCGCGATCCGCTCGATCTCGTCGGTGGAGTAGCGCATGGTGTTGAAGGCGGCGGTACCCTCGGCGGCGAAGCCGCGCGGTTCTCCGAAGTAAAGCCCGCCCAGGAGTTCGCGCACCACCAGAATATCGGCGCCGCGCACCACTTCGGGGCGCAGCGGCGAACAATCCTCAATGGCGCGATGCGAGGAAGCGGGGCGCAGGTTGGCAAACGCGCCCAGTTCGCGGCGCAGCGCCAGCAGGCCGGACTCCGGCCTGCGATCCGGAGGTAGGGCATCGAACTCCGGGCCGCCGACGGCGCCGAGCAGCACGGCATCGCTGCTCAGGCACGCGTCGAGGGTCACCTGGGGGAGGGGATAACCGGCTTCGCGAATTGCCGCACCGCCAACCAGCTCGGTGCGAAATTGAAAATCGTAGCCGTGAGCATCGGCGATGGTGCGCAGCACGCGCACCGCCTCGCGCGTGACCTCGACGCCGATGCCGTCGCCAGGCAGAACAGCAAGGTTCAGCTTGGTCCTCATCAGTCCCCGAAGGCCTGCGCAGCGCCCGCGATCGGCGGCGAGGGACGGACGCCGCGGTGAGGGAGCAGCGAAATCAGATCGCGATCGTAGATATTCTTCTTGCGGTCGGCGAGCTCGGTGAAGCGCTGGTACACCGAGTCGAGTTCTGCGCCAGCGAGCGGATGGCCGAGCTCTTGGTATCGGCGGGCGAGCGCATGCCGTCCGGAGTGCTTGCCGAGCACGATGCGGTTCGACGGCAGGCCGACCGATTCGGGCGTCATGATCTCGTAGCAGAGTGGATTGCTGAGCACGCCATGCTGGTGGATGCCGGCTTCGTGCGCGAAGGCGTTGCAGCCGACGATCGCCTTGTTGGGTTGCACCGGAAAGCCGAGAATCCCGGAGAGCGCCTGGCTGGCAGGGCAGAGGTGCTCGGTGTGAATGCCGGTGGTATAGGGCATGCGATCGGCGCGGACTCGCAGCGCCATGACGATCTCCTCCAAGGCGGCGTTGCCGGCGCGCTCGCCGATACCATTGACCGTGCACTCCACTTGGCGCGCGCCCGCCTCGATGGCGGCGAGGCTGTTGGCGACCGCGAGCCCGAGATCGTTGTGGCAGTGTACCGAGATGGTGACCTTCTCGATCCCGCGCACGCGTTCACGAATCGTGGTGATCAGCCGCGTGAACTCAGAAGGGATGGTGTAGCCGACCGTGTCCGGGACGTTGAGTGTGGTCGCGCCGGCCTCGATCACGCCCTCCAATACGGAACACAGGAACTCCGGGTCGGAGCGAGTGGCATCCTCGGGAGAAAATTCGACGTCATCACACAAGGTGCGGGCATAACGCACAGCCTCGCGTGACTGGACCAGCGCATCATGGCGAGCGATCTTCAGCTTGTACTGCAGGTGGATATCGGAGGTGGCGAGGAAGACGTGGATGCGGGGGCGCTCGCCATTGCGAAGCGCATCCCAAGCGCGGTCAATGTCCTTTCGCGTGCAGCGGGCGAGGGCGGCGATGGCCGGGCGGCAGATGCGCGCCGCAACCGCCTGCACCGCGCGGAAATCGCCCTCTGAGGCAATGGGAAACCCGGCCTCGATGACGTCGACCCCGAGCCGGTCAAGATGACCGGCTAGCAGAACCTTTTCTTCCAGGTTCATGCTGCAACCCGGCGACTGTTCGCCGTCGCGCAGCGTAGTATCGAAGATGGCAATGTGGCTTGCGCTCACTGCGCCTCCTATAACGTACATCACGCCTATATGTGCGGGAGGGCCCAGGCAGATGCGAGCCAGCCAGCCGCGTTTTGGACGCTATCCGGAATCCTACGTCCGGGGAAGGTCGAAACTCCAAGTTATAATTCTTTTCGTTATCATTAGGTTTTTTGATGGCATAATCGCGAGTCGTTAGCCGGCAAAGATCGGCGAATGAGGGCTCCGATGGACCTTTTTCAACTGGAAGTGTTCGTCACGGTGGCGCGCGAAGGCAGCTTTTCGCGCGCCGCGGAAAAGCTTTACCGCACGCAGCCCGCGGTGAGCCAGGCGATCCGCAAGCTGGAGGACGAGCTGGGCGAGCCGCTGCTTGACCGCTCTTCGCGTAACGGGCATCTCACCGACGCCGGGCGCGTGCTGCACGAGTACGCGCAGAAGCTGCTGAACCTGCGCGGCGAGGCGGCCGCGGCGCTAGTTGAAATGCGCGAGATGCGCAAGGGCAAGTTGAACATCGCCGCCAACGAGTACACCTGCCTGTACCTGCTGCCGGTGCTGGCCGAGTTCCGGCGACTGTACCCCCTGGTGAAGACCACGGTCGAGCGCTCGCTGGCCAGCCGCATCCCACAGGAGATTCTGGAGCACAACGTCGAGTTGGGGGTGCTCTCGTTCAATCCCGAGGATCCGCTGCTGCGCAGCATCGTGGTGTACCGCGACGAGCTGGCGTTCGTGGTGTATCCGCGGCATACGCTGGCCAAGTCGAAACAGGTGAGCATCAAGCAGCTCGGGGTGGAGTCGTTCGTGGCTCACCACGTGCCGTCGCCCTTCCGCGCCAAGGTCATCCAGGCGTTCAAGCGCCACAAAACGCCGCTGAATATGGACGCCGAGCTGCCTACGATCGAGGCCATCAAGAAATTCGTGAAGATGGAAAACGGGGTGGCGCTGGTGCCGAGCTTGTGCTTGGAGGAGGAACTGGCGCGCGGCGACCTGGTGCGCGTCTCCGTGGCCGACCTGAGGCTGGAGCGGCGGCTGCGGCTGGTGTACCGCAGGAACGCCAACTTGTCGCACGCGGCGCGCGCGTTCCTGAAGGTGGCGGAGGGGATGGTGTCGTCCGACAGCGGGAGATACTTGTTCCAGGTGGAACGGTAGCGTCCCCTCGTGCGTTGTGGACTCGGATTCCCTTAAGGCAGCCTTGCCGTACCCGTTCGCGCGTTGGGATTTCCTCAACTGTTACAGACCATGCTACGAGCCAGCCGGCGTTCCCGAGGGCACGGTCAGCGCGGGCACGCCGGACTTGCGCATAAGCTCGTTCAACGCCGGCAGGTCGCGAGCGAAGACATCGCGCAAGGTCTTCAACTGCCCCTGCAGCTTGCCGTTGAGCTCATCATAGACGGCGTACTGAGCGCGGGAAGGGGCGGCGTCGGCGTACTCGACGGTGTGGCTGAGCGAGTCGAACTGCTCGTTGAGCTGGTTTGGGTAGCGCAGGTTGCCCTCGGAGCTCTTCATCTTTACCTGCATCAGTGTTTCCTCGATGGGCGTCATCTTCTTGTCGAGCGCATCCGCGCTCTCGATCACCTGCTTGGCTTGCGCGCTCTCGCCCGACCACTTCTTCAGCGTGTTGAGTTCGGCACGCAGCTCGCGGATCTGGTTCACCGCTACGTGCAGCTCGTTGTTGCGATCGCGGATCTTCCTTGCCAGCTCGAATTCCTTTTGCAAATCCGCCGGGGTGACGTTCTTCAGCCGCGGGTCCATGCGCAGCTCCAGCGGCACCGTCTGGGTGAACGATCCCGCGGTCAGCTTCACCTGGTAGGTTCCCGGTAGCGCGAGTGGTCCTACCGGGCCGAGGCCGGAATAAAATGCGCCCGGTATTTTTACCGGCGACTCGTAACGCAGGTCCCAGGCATAGCGGTTCATGCCCGCTTCGGCGGGCATGGTTTCCTTGGGCATTTCCTGGTCGGGCCACTCCGGCGGCTGCTCGAAAGTTCTCTTTTCCTTGCTCGACAGGTGGCGCACGAGTTTGCCTTGCGCGTCGAGGAGATCCAGCGTGACCTCCTCTTTCGGCTTGGATGCGAAGTAATAGTCGATGATTGCGCCCTTGGGCGGGTTTTCGCCCACCGGACGCCGGCGTTCCACCTCGTCGGGATAATGCAAACGGACGGCGGGCTCGGGCTTGTAAAGCGTCGCCTGCGCCGAAGCGGTTTGCGTGGTGAGCTGCCGCAGCGGCGTGATGTCGTCCAGGATCCAGAACGAGCGCCCGTGCGTGGCGACGACCAGATCGTTGTCGTGCACCACCAGGTCGTGGATCGGCGAAACGGGCAGGTTCAGTTGCATGGCCTGCCAGTGCGCGCCGTCGTCGAAGGATGCGTACACGCCGCGCTCCGTGCCCGCGAACAGCAGGCCCTTGCGTCCGGGATCTTCGCGCACCGAGCGCACATACGAGCCCTGCGGAATCCCGTTCACCACGAGTGTCCAAGTCTTGCCGAAATCCGACGTCCGGTAGATGTACGGCTTCTGATCGTCGAGCTTGTGGCGGTCTACGGCCATGTAGGCGGCACCGGGATCGTGCGGCGACGGATCGACAATGCTCACCATGCTCCATTCCGGGAGCGCCTTAGGCGTGACGTTGGTCCAGGTGTTGCCGCCGTCGCGCGTGAGCCACACCAGGCCATCGTCAGTGCCGGCCCAGAGTAGGCCCTTTTGCAGCGGCGATTCAGCGAGCGCAAAAATGGTGTCGTAATACTCGACGCTGGTGATGTCGAGGGTGATCGGCCCCCCGGAGGGTTGCTGCTTGGTCTTGTCGTTGCGCGTCAGGTCTTTGCTGATCGCAGTCCAGCTCATGCCGCCGTCGGCGCTCTTGTACACCTTGTCCCCGGCGGTATAGAGCGTAGTCTTATCGTAAGGCGATATAAATAGCGGCGAGGTCCAGTTGAAGCGCAGCACGTCCAGGTCTGCGGCGCCGTGGCCGGCCACGTCCAGCGGCCACACGGAAATATCCTGGATCTGCTGGTCGGCCTTGTTGAAGCGGAAGATGGTAGCCTCGTTGTTGCCGTAGACGGTGTTGATGTCGCGCGGGTCGGGCGCGATGAAGCCGGTTTCACCGCCGAAGTCAAACCAGTTCTGGCGGGCGATCACGCCCTCGTCGGCATAGCTGGCAATGCCCACGCTGCTGTTGTCCTGCTGCGCGCCGTAGACGTAATACGGAAATTGGTTGTCCGTGATGACGTGGTAAAACTGCGCCGTGGGCTGGTTCAGCAACGTGCTCCAGGTCTGACCGCCATCCACGCTGACCGTCGCTCCGCCGTCGTTGCCGTCGATGATGCTCTTGGGATTGGTCGGGTCAATCCACAGCCCGTGATGATCGCCGTGCGGCGCCGGTAACAGGGTAAACGTTTTGCCACCGTCCACCGAGCGGAACAGGCCGGTGTTCTCGACGTACACGGTGTCCACGGTCTTGGGATCGGCAAAGATGTGGGTGAAGTACCAGGCGCGCTGGCGATAGCGCTCGTCGTCATTAACGCGCGTCCAAGTATCGCCGCCGTCGTCGGAGCGGAACAGCCCGCCCTCCTTGGCCTCGATCAGCGCGTACACGCGGTTGGAATCCGCGCCGGAAACCGACACGCCAATCCGCCCCAGAAGTCCCTCCGGCAGGCCGTGTCCTTCGAGACGCTTCCAGGTGCTGCCGCCATCGGTCGAGCGGTACAGTCCGCTGCCGGGACCGCCGCTATTCAAGCTCCAAGGCGTGCGGTACACCTCCCACATGGCAGCGAACAGCGTGTTCGGATTCTGCGGATCGAACACCACGTCAATGCCGCCGGTCTTGTCATTCACGAACAGAACTTTCTGCCACGTCGCGCCGCCGTCGGTGGTGCGGTAGATGCCGCGTTCGGCGCTGGGCGCGTACACATGCCCGAGCGCGGCCACGTACACGATGTTGGAATTCTTCGGATCGACGATGACGGCGCCAATCTGGCGCGAGTCCGGCAGCCCGACGTGCTTCCACGACTTGCCGCCGTCGACCGATTTCCAAACCCCGTCGCCGTAGGTGATGTTTCCGCGAATGCAGGCCTCGCCCGTGCCGACATAAACGGTGTTGTGGTCGGAATCGGCCACGGCGATCGAACCGATGGAGGTGAACGGCTCCTTGTCGGTGAGCGGCTTCCAAGTGGCGCCGGCATCCGCCGTCTTCCACACGCCGCCGGCGACGCCGCCGAAATAAAACGTATTGGGATCGCCGGGCACGCCGGTCACCGCCAGCACGCGCCCGCCCCGATACGGTCCGATGCCTCTCCATTTCATTCCGCTGAAGAGCGCTTGGTTGTAAGTTTGGGCAAACAGTGCGGAAGCAAGCAGGACAAATAGCAGGACGGCAGCGCGCCTGAACATTTCTACGATCCTCCCCCACGATCAAAAACGGAGAATCGTAGCACGACGCACACGCGGACAAAAAATTCCCGGCCTGCAGACCGGGCCGGGTTCAGGGGGGCGAGGATGGCCAAATGCTATTTGCGCTCGATTTCACCGATGTACAGCTTCAATCCGACCAGCATTGCCAGGATCGTGACCAGCGAAATTCCCAGTCCCATGCGGCGGTAGTCGCGTTCGCGCAGCGCTTTCTCGCCGGCGAGCCGCGTTTTCTCCGCCGTCACCTGGCCGACTTTGATGTCTTCGTCAATCTTCTTCGGCGTGAAGCTGTGCAGGGTCACGCGCGCCTTGGTGAGCTGATCGCGGGCGGATGTCAGGTCCAGTTGCGCCTGGCTGACCTCCATGCCGGACTCCTCGGCGCGCGTCAGCACCTCGTCGGATTTGCCGATGGCGGCTTCTAGCGCGACCAGGTGCTCCTTGATGTCCGCTGCCGCCACGAATCCGGCATCGCCCTGGGAGTGGCAGGAGGTGCACACCGCCTGCGGGCCGGTGCCGACCATGGCGTCGCTCGGGTGCACGATGCGGTGATTGCTGTGACAGGTAACGCATCCCGGCAGCCCGGCGGCCGCGAACGCCGGCTTGTGCGGGCTGGAATCGAACAATTGCGCCTGGAAGACGTGGCAGGTCGAGCAGACATGGACCACGGCGGTCACGCCCGGCGGCGCCGCGCCATGGTTGCCGTGACAGGTGGTGCAGGTAGGCGCGCTCAGATCGCCGCGCACCGCCAGCGCCTCGTGATGCACGCTGCTGCTGTATCCGGCGAACTGGTCGTGCTTGATCGGATATGCCTGCATGTACTTGCCGTCGGCATGGCAGCGCGCACAGGTGTCGGCCACGTTCAGCGGAAACACCTTCGAGCGCGGATCCTTCACCGCGCGGATGCCATGCACGCCGTGGCAATCAATGCAGACCGCGACCTTGGTATCGCCGCCCGTCAGCCGCTTGCCGTGCACGCTGGTCTTGTATTGCGCCAACTGGTCGGTGCGCAGCGACGGGTTGTACTGCCGCATGTAGGCGCCATCGGAATGGCACTTCGCACAGAGTTCCGGGATCGCTTTGCGGTCAATGTGTCCCTTGAAGCCCTTTTTCTTGTCCATGGCTTCCATGCTGGTGGGATCGCCGCCGTGACACCCGGCGCAGGTCAGTCCCTTTTGCGCATGGATGTCCTGCGCATACTGCTCGCCGGTGACTTTCAGGTTGGCGTCGAGCGCGGAGTGGCAATCCACGCAGGTGCTTTGCACCGCTTGCGGCAGTGTGGCGGAATGTGCCCGCGACGCTGCGAACATCGCTACTGCAACCCAGATGGCCACCGCCAGCAAAAACCATGCCTGCGAGGCGCGCGCGGGAGCAGTCCCCCTCAACCGCTCCCCAGCGCGCGCTTCCATGATTTCGTTATGAATTGAACTCATGATTGTTCTTTCGCCCCGCTCATTTCGCCATGTAGCCGTAGATCGTCATTGACACGATGTACGCCAGTGCGAACACTCCCAGGCCGGTTACAAACATGCGCCCCAGCCTCCACTTCAATCCCTCGACAAATGGCAGCAGCACCCACACCGCGCCGGCCAGCCCGAACCCGAGCACGCCCAACAGGTCGCCGTCGACGAACCAGATCTTGGCAGGAATCAGTTTTAACGTCTGGAACATGAACAGGAAGTACCACTCGGGCTTGATGCCGGCGGGCGCCGGAGCGAACGGATCCGCCTTCACGCCCAGTCCCCACGGCGACAGCGCGGCCAGCGCGCCCAGCACTCCGAGCGCGATGTACCAGGCAAACGCTTCCCGCAGGGCGAAATTGGGGAAGAACTTCATCTCGCGCGCCGCTGCGGGATCGCGTTTCCATTGCTCTTCCACCGACGGCGGCACGCTGATACCAAACCTTTGCACCAGGAGAATGTGGACCGCGAGCAACAGCGTCGTGATGCCCGGCAGCACCGCCACGTGGAAACCGAAGAAGCGGGTGAGCGTGGCCCCTGTGACATCCTCGCCGCCGCGCAGGAAGATGACGATCCACTTGCCGACGATCGGCACCTGCCCGGCGACCTCGGTCCCTACCTTCGTCGCGAAGAACGCCAGCGTGTTCCACGGCAACAGGTACCCGCTGAAGCCGAAGCCCATGGCCAGGAACAGCAGCAGCGCGCCCGTGATCCAGGTCAGTTCCCGCGGCTTGCGGTACGCCTTCAAAAACAGCACGCTGAACATGTGGGCGAACGCGGTCAGGATCATCAGGTTCGCCGACCAGGAATGGATGGACCGCACCAGCCACCCGAACTGCACCTGCGTGGTGATGTACTGCACGCTTTCGAACGCCTCATTGGCGCTGGGGCGGTAATACAGCAGCAGGAGAATACCGGTGCAAACTTGAATGACGAAGAGGAACAGGGTGATCCCGCCCAGGAAATACCAGTACGAGAGCCGGTGCATGGGGACGGTCTTCTTGCGCAGCGGCTTGGTGAGTTCGGCCCAGCCGAAGCGCTCGTCGAGCCAGTCTTTGACGAGAGCGAATGCGCTCATCTCACGCCTCCCGTTTCCGCCGCACGACGATCTCCTCGCCCTGCACGTGCACGTCGAACAACTCCAGCGGACGCGGTGGCGGCCCGGAGACGTTGCGCCCCGCCAGGTCGTAGGTGCCGTTATGGCAGGCGCACCACACCTGCTTCAGGTCGCTGCGGTATTGCACGGTGCAGCTCAGGTGGGTGCAGGTGGCCGACATGGCGCGGTATTCGCCGTCAGCGCCGAGAATCAGCAGCCCGGGCCGGCTGCCGAAGCGGAAGATCTTGCCGGTATTCGGTTTCAGCTCCCCGACCCGGCCGGCAACCACCGTATCGCCGCCCATGTCGGTGGCGGCCGGAGGAATCAGGTAGCGTAGGACTGGGTAGATGAAAGACGCGGCCGAGGCCAACAGGCCTCCTCCGAGGAGGACTTGGATGAATCGCCGCCGTGCGTTGTCCCTGAGTGTTCCGGAGTCTCCTGCTCCGCGGGGCGAGCTTGTCGCCTCGAAGACTTGCATTCTTGCCTCCCGAATGTGCGTAACGACGCGGAACGAATTCCGCCCTAGTAGCGCTACTTCTTCTTGCCGAGCGCCTTCACGTATGCGCTCAGTTGCGCGATCTCATCCTTCGTCAGCTTGCCATCATACGCTGGCATCTTGTTTTTGCCCTTGGCGATGACCTGCGTCAGCTCGGCGTCGGATTGCTTCTGCACTTCGGGTGAGGCCAGGTCCTTGATGTTGAACTTCGCGCCCATGGCCGTCTTGCCGTGACCGTCGGCGTCATGGCACATGGCACATTTGCCGGTAAACACCGCGGCGGCAGTATCGGCCGCGTAAGACTGGGAGATAAACAGCGATGAGAGCAGTATGAGTATGATCAGCGTGCCATAGACAGGTACTTCCCGCATCTTCGGCTCCAGAGGTTCGTAGTCGTAATCGTGTTCCACAAAATTGCTGACGCGCACCGGCTTGGCGTGCTCGTCTTGCGCTGGCTCGCGCGCTTCGTCGGCCGCCGGCACAAACAGCCGCCATAGCATCCACGAGATCAGGACGGCAAACCCCAGGTACCAGAGCAGCGGGCCGACCAGCCAGACCACCCACAGCGGCAGGAACGTGTATTTACTGAGAAAGGTTCCGGCACCGGCAAACAGCAGGAAGAGACCCAGGAAGGCAAGCGTGTCCACGCGTCGCATGGCGGTAGCTCCTTTAATCGGGGACGGAGGAAGGGGTCGCTGCGATGAGATGCTGTCCGCCGGAGAGGCCGACCAAGGCTCGCGGCGCGTAACAGGCATCGCTCCCTTCCTCCTATTCCCTCGCTTCATGGAACAAACGGGGGCACGCTTGGGGCCACCGTGGTGCGGCCTGTGCAAAAGGCGATATCCTCTTGCCGGGGTTTGATTTAGGCGAACTTGAGGTGGGTGGGCAAAGGCGGCTGGTACGGCTTCGCCTGTCCGAGAATCAGGCGGCGTCAGAAAATCGGACGTTCGTTCGAATCCACCTTGGGCCGTGGGCGCTGCTATTTGCCCACGGGAGTGTTGAGAAACGAGAGCAAATCCCCCACATCACTTTCCTGCAGCACCGGCCACGTCTGCCCGGCTTTGCGGCTCTGCTCATACATCTTGGTGCCGTGGCCCCAGAGATTGGTGGCCAGCCGCACCGCCGTGTACGGCTGACCTCGCCCGCGCAGCGCCGGCCCCCGCGCCGTCCCTTCCGCGCGTGCTCCGTGGCAATCGGCGCACCCGCGCCACGCGAAGATGCTCGCTCCCACCTGCGGCGATCCCGACGGCTCCAGGTAGTGGAGCCCGTAGAGAAACACCGCCAGGTCCAGGATTTCCTGCGATTCAAATCTGGGCGGCATCTGCCCCACCGAGCGCATGGCGCGATGCATATCGGGAAAATGGTTCAGCATGGCCGCGCCGAATTGTGAAAACGTCGGCGGCAACTTGCCGTCGGGCCCCAGCATCGGCCCCCGGGGCCGTTGCGGCGGGGCGTTGACCTCGACCACGCCGGGCGCCTTCTTCAGCGAGTGGCAATTGATGCAGTACTTCGCCTGGAACACCTGCCAGCCGCGGTCCGGATCGGCGGACGGCACCGGCGTCTCGCTACCTGACCTTCCGCTCGCTTGCCGCACGTAGGCGTACAGGTCGCGCAGTTCGTTGGCTTGGAAACGCGGCCACGCGATGCCCTGCCGGCGCATGCTGCTCTCCATCGCCGACCCGTGGTTCCACAGCGCCTGCGTCCAAGTGATGGGCGAATCCGCCGCCGCCAGTTGCTGCACCCCGGGAGCGCCGCCGGGATTACCATCGGAGGTGTGACAGCGGGCACATTGCTTTGTGCGGAACAATTCCTGGCCGCGGCGCGCATCGCCGGGCTCGTCGGAATAGCCAGTCAGGTACAGGTAGGCGACCAGTTGGCCGGTCTCGTCATAGCTGAGCGTGGGATACGGCAGCTTCGCCTGCCGCATCGCCTCGTACATCCGCGGGGCGTGGTTCCACATGGCGGTTACCAGTTGCGGCAGGCTGGCGGCGCGCTCCCGCAGCGCCGGCCCAAGTTTGCCTCCTGCCGCGCTCTCGCCATGGCACTTGGCGCATCCTTTGGCGCGGAAGACGGCGTCGCCCCGCGCCGGTTGCGGCGTCACCGCGATGGCAAATCGGTTTTGGGTGTTCCGATACTGGAAGCGAAGAATCCCCACGAACAGCAGCAACGCGGCGACCGCGATCCCCACCCACAACACGAATTCTCGCTGGACACGGCTCATTTCGCCTGCTCCGCTCCTTCGCGGATCTTCAGGTCGCGCATCTTGCGGTAGAGCGTGTCGCGCGAGATCCCGAGCAGCGCCGCCGCCTTGGTGCGGTTGCCCTGACAAATGCGCAACGAGCGCTCGATCGCCACCCGCTCCATTTCCTCCAGCGCCAGCGGATGCTCCTCAAAACGCGCATTCGACGCTGCCGGCGCCCCCAGCAGTGGCTTCAGGTCCTTGTCGGTGATCGTCTGCGGGTCTGCCTGCGACAACGCAGTCACGCTTTCCAGCACGTTCTGCAACTCGCGCACGTTGCCGGCGAAGCCGTGGTTGAGCAGCAACTCGGTCGCCGAGCGTGCCAGCGTGATATGCCGCCCGTAACGATCGGAAAACTGCGCCGCGCAATGCTGGGCAAGGACCAGGATGTCTTCGCGGCGCGCGCGCAGCGGCGGGACTTCGATCACTACGGTGGCGATGCGGAAATACAAATCCTCGCGCAGCAGCTCTGAGCGCAACTGCGCCAGCGGCCGGTTCGTCGCCGCGACGATGCGCACGTCCACCGGCACAGCCCGTGTGCCGCCCACCGGCCGCAGCTCTTTCTCCTGCAACACACGCAGCAGCTTGACCTGTGCGTCTTTCGGCATCTCGCCGATCTCGTCGAGAAACACCGTGCCGCGCCCCGCCGAAGCGAACACGCCCGGAGCATCGTGGTACGCGCCCGTGAACGCGCCGCGGCGGAAGCCGAACAGCTCGCTCTCCACCAGGTCGCGCGGCAGGGCGCCGCAGTTGATGGCAACGAACGGCTCGCCCGCTCTCCGGCTGGCGCCATGAATCGCCCGCGCCAGCATCTCCTTGCCGGTGCCGGTTTCACCGACGAGCAGCACCGCCGCATCGCTGGCCGCCGCCGCCCGCGCGCGCTCCACCACGCGCTGCATCTGCGGCGACACGAACACCAGGTTCTCGAACGGGTCGTGGACTTCCTTCAGATTGGCTTCCAGCTGCGCCACGCGCTGCCGCAGCCGGTGGACTTCCATCAGCCGCCCGACTTTTTTCTGCACCGCCTGCCGGTCGAACGGCTTGGTTAGATAGTCCTCGGCGCCACGCTTGATTGCCTCCACCGCTGTCTCCACCGTTGCGTAGCCGGTCATGATGACCACCGGCAGATCGGGATTGCGCTGATGAATCTGCTCCATCAGCGTCAGCCCATCGGTCAGCGGCATTACCAAATCAACCAGAGCGACGGCCAAGCGCGGATTCTCCTGGTTCGCCGCCAACGCCTCCGCGCCCGACAGCGCCACCACCACTGTGTATCCCTGCTCGACGAGAAAATCGCGTAACGTGCCAGCGAGACCGGCATCGTCGTCAACAACCAGGATCTCGACGCTTGCGCCGTCCGGCGTCACGATGTCGCCTCCTGCGCGAAGACCGCTGTATTCATGCGGCCCGCCGTCCACAGCGGCAACCGCACCGACGCCACTGCGCCCTGGCCCGGCGCACCGTCCAGGCGAATCGTGCCGCCGTGTTCCGCCACGATGTTGCGCGCGATCGCCAGTCCCAGGCCGGTTCCCTTGCCCGGCGGCTTGGTGGTGAAAAACGGCTCGAACACATGCGCGCTATCGCTGTCGGAAATGCCGCAGCCGTTGTCGCGAATCTCGATTTCCAGGGTGTCGCGCGATTCGTGCCCGCAGATCTTGATCTCGCCTCCGGTGGACACCGCGTCTAGCGCATTGCTGAGCAGCGTCAGCAGCAGGGTTTCGATCTGGTTGCGGTCGGCCAGCACCTGGGCGCCCGCAATCGCCGCAAAGTTGGCGGTCGCGCGCACTTTCTTCGCGCTGAACGACGGCGCCATGAACCCGAGTACCGCCTCCACCAGCGGCGCCACTTCTTCCGGCTGCTTCTGCGGCGCGGGTTTGCGCGAAAAATCCAGCAGCCGGCGCACGAATTGCTGGCAGAACCCGATCGTGTTCTCCAGTTGTTCCAGGTCCGACGCGCATCCATGGTTGTGCTGCGCTCGCTCGCGCATCATCTGCACGCGCAGCAGCATGGACGCCATCGGCGTGTTCAGGTGATGCGCCGTGCCCGCGGCCATCTTGCCCATGGTCGTCAGCTTCTCCAGTTCCAGCAACGTCTGCCGCAGCCGCACCCGCTCGCGGATGTCATGCGTGACTTCCATGACATACCGCCGTCCGCCTTCGCCAAACGGCAGCAAGCTGAGTTGCACCTCGATCGCCTGGTCCTGACGGTTGCGCCGCTGCGTCTCCTGGTCGAGCACCGCTGTACCGGCGTCCACCGCCTCCAGAAGAGCCAGCAGCTCGCCTTCCTTGTTCTTCGGGACCGTCGGCAACGTGTTGCCGATCACTTCTGCCTTGGAAAATCCGTAGAGCCTCTCGGCCGCCGCGTTCCA
The DNA here is from genome assembly GCA_020073185.1 of Terriglobia bacterium. Lineage (NCBI taxonomy): Bacteria > Pseudomonadati > Acidobacteriota > Terriglobia > Terriglobia bacterium. The sequence goes on along the minus strand of JAIQFT010000046.1, from coordinate 692 downwards.
CTCCCACACGCGCAGCGAGCCGTCAAACAGTGCCACCGCGCCCGGCGACGATTCCAGCAGCCCGCGATAGCGTTCGCGCGACCGCCGCAGTTCCTCCTCGGCAATCTGGCGCTGGCGCAGCACGAACCACGCCGCCCACGACGCCAGCAGCAGCGATGACGCAATGCCCCGACTGATGTACAGGTAATGCAACGAGACGTAGTTCAGCTCGCGGAAGTAGTGGTTCTCGACCAACGCCCAGAAGGCGAACACCAGCGCCACGATGCTGATGCTGGATGTACGCTGGCTGGGCCAGCAAGAAGAAAGAGGGCGTCAGTACCCTCCAGAAAATGATCGACAAAGATGTGGCCGACTTCAAAAAGGAAAATCCATCGATGGTCATAACCGAAAGCCGGCCCCTCAAAACCGGGGACGGTAAGACGGCCCTTGTCCGCCTGTTTAAAGGAGGTCAAGAGGGGAATTTCGAAGCTGTCGCCTATGTTGACGAAAAGGCCGGCGTGGCTGTTTTGGTGTTGACCTCCAGTAACCAAGTTGCCTTTAATAAGGCCATCCCGGCTTTTGAAAAACTCGTTTCTTCCTACTACTTCTATACTGAGGACGTAACGTTACCGAAATAGGCAAATTAAATCCCCTTATCGGCTGATAACTGCTATGATCCGAGACTTATCACAGAGCCAAAAACCTTCCATATC